>NZ_JAWDID010000154.1:0-512 GCF_032464875.1 Allobosea rubneri | reverse complement strand
TTATCGCACAGCAGAAACCACCACGCGTCGACGCTTCGCCCCCTCCGCGTTGACCATCGTCGCCGGCGGTGTCGTCGCATTCGAAGTGCTCTCGTTCGCCAAAGGCGCTGTGGCGCAATACCCTGCGTACTCCATCGCGCGATCCAACTTCTCCGCACTCGCGGGCAACTCGTGCGGACTCGCCGGTGACGTGCAGGTGGAGACCGACGTCAACGGATCCGTCCTGCAGCCGATCGACCCCGCCCCGGACGCGCTGGGAGCAGGCGGCAGCACCGGATTCACCCCGGACGGCGTCGCCGAAGACCTCACGGCCGACTCCGAGGACACCGCCCAGGGCAGTGCCAACTCCATCCGCCCCGAGGACTCCGAAGAGAGCGCGTCGGCCACCTCGTCGAACTCCGCAGGCACCTCGGGCGGAACCAACGAGAACGTCGGAATCAACGGCAGCACAGTCGCTCTGCCGTTCGGACTGAACCCCGAAACGACCCCGGTCCTCGGCAGCTTCGGAGCCA
>NZ_JAWDID010000153.1:0-512 GCF_032464875.1 Allobosea rubneri | reverse complement strand
ATGAACACGCGGCTGCAGGTCGAGCATCCGGTCACCGAGATGATCACCGGCATCGACCTCGTCGAGCAGATGATACGCGTCGCCCATGGCGAGACGCTCGGTATCCGCCAGGAGGATGTGAAGCTCAGCGGCTGGGCGGTGGAATCTCGCGTCTATGCGGAGGATCCGACCCGCAACTTCCTGCCCTCAACCGGCCGGCTCGTGACCTATCGCCCGCCCGCCGAGGGCCAGGATGGCGAGGCCACGGTGCGCAACGACACCGGCGTCTACGAGGGCGGCGAGATCTCGATCTATTACGACCCGATGATCGCCAAGCTGGTGACGCATGCGCCGACGCGGGAGGCGGCGATCAGGGCGCAGGCGCGCGCGCTCGACGCCTTCGCGATCGACGGCATCCGCCACAACATCCCCTTCGTTTCGGCGCTGATGCAGCATCCGCGCTGGATTGCCGGCGAGCTCTCGACCGGCTTCATCGCCGAGGAGTTCCCGGAAGGCTTCGCCCTGCCGCAGCC
>NZ_JAWDID010000152.1:0-534 GCF_032464875.1 Allobosea rubneri | reverse complement strand
CGAGGATGACCACTCGGGCCTTCTTCAGCACGGCACGCGCGATGGCGACCGTCTGACGCTGCCCGCCCGACAGGCTCGACACCTTCTGGCGGACCGACTTCACGGTACGCACCGAGAGGGAGCGCAGCGTGTCGGACGCCTCCTTCTCCATGCGGCCCTCGTCGAACGTGCCGAACGAGAGCTCCTCGCGGCCGAGGAACATGTTCTGGACGATGTCGAGGTTGTCGCACAGGGCGAGGTCCTGGTAGACGACCTCGATGCCCAGGTGCCCTGCGTCGCGGGGCGCGTGCAGGTCGCGGTGCACGCCGTCGATGAGGACTTCGCCCTCGTCGTAGGGCTGCACGCCGGCGAGCCCCTTGATGAGCGTGGACTTGCCGGCGCCGTTGTCGCCGACGAGTGCGGTGACCTTGCCGGGGTGGACCTTGAGATCCACGCCCTTCAGGACGCTGACCGGGCCGAAGGACTTCTTGACCCCGACCAGCTGGATGATCGGCTCGACGCCGACCGTGGGGGTGATGGTGGATGTGTCTGACA
>NZ_JAWDID010000151.1:0-546 GCF_032464875.1 Allobosea rubneri | reverse complement strand
CGATGGGCGGCTGGCTGATGCTCATGGTTGCCGAAGCGTTGGCGGCCGATTCTCCAGACAAAGTGAAGGGCCTGATCGGCGTCGCCGCCGCGCCCGATTTCACCGAATGGGGCATTGCCCAGATGGACAAGAACGTCCTCGCGGATGGCGAAGCGATCTGGGAGGATAACCCCTACGGTCCCGAACCCACGCCCACCTATCCCGGTTTCTGGGCGGACGGACAGGTCAACCTCCTGCTCGAACGGCAGATTGCCTTCGACGGGCCGGTGCGCCTGCTTCACGGCCAGCGGGACGACGATGTGCCATGGGACATTTCGACACGGCTGGCGGAACGGTTGCTTTCAGCCGATGTGCAGGTCACGCTGATCAAGGACGGGGACCACCGCCTTTCGCGCGAATCCGACATACACCTGTTGTTGCGCACGGTTGCCGAAATGGTTCTTGCCCGCGAGCCGGTGGCCTGACCTTTCAAGGACCGCTTCCCATGCCCATTCTTCTTCCGCTCATGCTGATGCAGTCCACCCTCGGCGCGGGAGGGTCCAGCCC
>NZ_JAWDID010000150.1:0-547 GCF_032464875.1 Allobosea rubneri | reverse complement strand
AGCTACGCGCGTTGTGCCGCGGCGCAGACGCAGTGGTTCATCTGGCCATCGCCTTCCAGCCGATGCGTGACCGCGATTATCTGCGGGCAGTCAATGTCGACGCAGTGCGCACGGTGGCTACTGCCTGTGCGGACGCCGGAGTTCCTCATCTGGTGCACATGTCTTCCGGCGGGGTGTACGCACCAGGGTCGTACGGCGAGAAGGTCGACGAGTGGTGGCCGAGAACGGGGGTGTCTTCGTCGACGTACAGCATGGACAAGGCCGCCGCCGAGGATGTGCTCGACGAGTTCGAGGCAGCGCATCCCGATGTCGCGGTCGCTCGAATCAGGCCGGGCCTGATCGGGCAGTACGAGTTAGGAAGTGCGCTGTTGCGTTACGCCCTACCCGATCTCGTGACGTCGGCAATCGTCGATCATCTTCCGATCCTGCCCATCGACAGGTCGTTCGCCGTTCCCGCCGCCCACAGCCACGACGTCGCCGATGCCACCGTGAGAGTGCTGGATAGGCGTGCAACCGGGCCCTACAACCTCGGCGGCCCGACGCCCGT
>NZ_JAWDID010000149.1:0-567 GCF_032464875.1 Allobosea rubneri | reverse complement strand
CTGCTCGGCTATCCCGTCGCCTTCGCGCTCGCCGCCAACGGCCTGCTCTTCGCCCTGGTCGGCATCGAGCTCGGCATGTTCCAGGAGAACTTCCTGCAGGCCCTGCCGGAGCGCATCTACGGCACGATGAACAACGACGTGCTGCTCGCCATCCCCTTCTTCACCTTCATGGGGCTGGTGCTGGAGCGATCGGGCATGGCCGAGGACCTGCTCGACACCATCGGCCAGCTCTTCGGGCCGATCCGCGGCGGCCTCGCCTATGCGGTGATCTTCGTCGGCGCCCTGCTCGCCGCCACCACCGGCGTCGTCGCCGCCTCGGTGATCTCGATGGGCCTGATCTCGCTGCCGATCATGCTGCGCTACGGCTATGACCGGCGCCTCGCCACCGGCGTCATCGCGGCGTCGGGCACGCTCGCCCAGATCATCCCGCCCTCGCTCGTGCTGATCGTGCTCGCCGACCAGCTCGGCCGCTCGGTCGGCGACATGTACGAGGGTGCCTTCATCCCGGGCCTCGTGCTGTCGGCGATGTATGCCGGCTACGTCTTCCTGATCACCATCGTCTATCCG
>NZ_JAWDID010000148.1:0-587 GCF_032464875.1 Allobosea rubneri | reverse complement strand
AGCGATTACTCCGCCGATGAAAGAGAGATTGCGCTGAGGACTTTATGAGCGCACGATGAGTACGGGGTTGATCGGCTACCGGAGCAATTCTCCAATGGTAAGGCCTCCGAAATCCGTCAGCGAATCGGATGCCTGTGCCCGTTCCGAGATCTCTGAAGATGCTATTCGCGACGGATTGCGCCACCTTTTAGCAAGCGCCGACTTTGATGTGCCTGACCGTGTGCGTCGATTTCTTTCCTATGTCGTTGAAGAGACCATCGCTGGGCGGTCCAGCGGAATCAAGGCGTATACAATCGCTATCGAAGTCTTTGGCAGGGGAACAGATTTTGACATTATGAACGATCCCGTCGTTCGTATCGAGGCGGGACGGCTCCGGCGCGGATTGGAGCGGTACTATCTGCTCGATGGCAGGACGGCGCCTCTTCTGATCGATTTGGCAAAGGGCCGGTATGTGCCCAGCTTTCGATGGCGGGTGAGCGATCAAAGTGACCCAGAGCCGATCTCGACTTCCATTCTCCAGCCGAGCGTCCAAGCACCACGAATGATAGATAGGCTGAAAAGCCACTGGCTTGTCAGCTCCGCCGGAG
>NZ_JAWDID010000147.1:0-589 GCF_032464875.1 Allobosea rubneri | reverse complement strand
TCGCGCTCTGCCTCGGCAAGACCATCGGCGGCGAGCCGGTGATCGCCGATCTCGCCCGCATGCCGCACCTGCTCGTCGCCGGCACCACCGGCTCGGGCAAGTCGGTCGCGATCAACACCATGATCCTCTCGATCCTCTACCGGCTGAAGCCGGAGGAGTGCCGGCTGATCATGGTCGATCCGAAGATGCTCGAACTCTCGGTCTATGACGGCATCCCGCACCTTTTGACCCCGGTCGTCACCGACCCGAAGAAGGCGGTCGTCGCCCTGAAATGGGCGGTGCGCGAGATGGAGGAGCGCTACAAGAAGATGTCGAAGCTCGGTGTGCGCAACATCGACGGCTTCAATGTCCGCGTGGCGGAGGCCGCCGCGGCCGGCGAGGTGATCACCCGCACGGTGCAGACCGGCTTCGACCGCCATACCGGCGAGGCGATCTACGAGGAAGAGGCGATGGCGCTCGAGCCCTTGCCCTACATCGTCGTGATCGTCGACGAGATGGCCGACCTGATGATGGTCGCCGGCAAGGAGATCGAGGGCACGATCCAGCGCCTCGCCCAGATGGCGCGTGCCGCCGGCATCCATGTCGTGCT
>NZ_JAWDID010000146.1:0-618 GCF_032464875.1 Allobosea rubneri | reverse complement strand
ATGTACGGATGCGTCTTGCGGTGTGTGCCGACGATTCCCTCGGGACCGATGAGAACTGCGCTGTTGTAGAACAATCCGCTGGTCGCATCGACTTCGGGCATACCCACGACGATGTAGCAGTTACGACGGGACGCGATCTCGGCGAACGTCTCGGTGGTGGGGCCGGGGATCTGCTCGACGACGGTTGCCGCTTCCTCGGTGTCGTGGAAGCAGTAGCCGGTGGTTGCCATCTCGGGTGTCGTGATCAGGCGCGCTCCGTCCGACGCCGCCTTCTCCACGAGATCGCTCAGAGCGGCGACGTTCGATTCCTTCGCGAACAGCGTGGGCTCGAATTGTACGGCTGCTGCAGTGAATATCATGACGCCACAATCCTTTCGGCGATGAGGGTATCGTTCGATTTCGGTGGTTCGTAGAACTGTCCGCGGGTTGCCATCGTGAGCGGAACGTAGAGAAGAGGACCGAGAAGCATGGCGATGAACGACGCGTAATACGACGGGTAGAGTCCGAACACGCCGAGCCCGCCCACCGCGACGCCCGCTGCCATGGCGACGATGCCGCAGGGGTTCCAATTGCGCACTCGCCCTTCGCGGAACTCGATGTTGTCGCGGGGTGCCAGGC
>NZ_JAWDID010000145.1:0-624 GCF_032464875.1 Allobosea rubneri | reverse complement strand
CACCACCAAGGATCCCGGTCCGTGGGAGGGCGAACAGCGGAACATGTGGAAGCCGACGCAGCAGGAGAACTTCTGGTTCCACGGCGGCAATCTGCATCAGTCACGCCACTATTCGCTGTACTTGGCGCTGCAGATCAAGGCGCGTTACGAGGGTATCGACACCCCGGTCTACGGGCTGCAGGAGGTGCATCACCTTCGGTGACGGTCGTGCGCGGAAACTCGTAGTGGGCTACGCTTTTCCACTCACATGCCGCAGGCTCTACCCCTCGAGTTTGTAGCCCAGACCTCGCACGGTGACGAGGTGTTCCGGCTTGGCCGGGTCGGTCTCGATTTTCGACCGCAGTCGTTTGACGTGCACGTCGAGGGTCTTCGTGTCGCCCACGTAGTCGGCACCCCACACTCGGTCGATCAACTGGCCCCGAGTCAGTACCCGGCCGGAGTTGCGCAGCAGGTATTCGAGCAGGTCGAACTCCTTGAGCGGCAACGTGATCTGATCGGATCCGACCATCACCACATGCCGTTCGACGTCCATCCGCACCGGCCCGGCTTCGAGCACTCCGGTGTCGGTGCCGCCGTCGACCTCGGCGTCACTGCCGCGGCGCAGTACGGCGCGGATACGAGCGA
>NZ_JAWDID010000144.1:0-630 GCF_032464875.1 Allobosea rubneri | reverse complement strand
GAAGCCTCTACCTATGCATCACGAAGGGCGGTGGCAACCGGCCTGACGGCATTTGTGCTGTCCGTCATCCTTGGGCTTGTCCCAAGGATCTGCTGTCATTCCGGCTGGCTGCAACGTGAGTAGATTCTCGGGACAGGCCCGAGAAAGACGTTGCAATGAAAGTCACCCCGCCATCGCCTCTTCATATTCCGAGGACAGCATCAGCCATTCCTCTTCGGCGGTCGAAAGCTTTGCGGCGGCCTCGCCTCGCTCCTTGGCCTTTTGAGCTGCCTTAGCCGGCGCCTTTTCATAAAGGGCAGGGTCCGCAAGTTCTTTATCAAGCGCCTGAATCAGCTTCTCAAGCTTGGCGGTCAAGGATTCGATTTCGTTGATCTTTTTCTTCAGCGGCGCAAGCGAGGCTCGCTTTTCGGCATTTGCCTTGCGCTGGTCGGCCTTGTTGACCTGTTCGTCTGCTGCAGCCTGCGATTTGTCGTCCTTCTTGCGGCCTGAAGCGATGATCAGCTCACGATACTCTTCGAGGTCGCCCTCGAACGGCTTGACCGTGCCGTCATTGACCAGCCACAGCCGGTCGACGGTCGCCTCGATCAGGTGGCGATCATGGGAAATCAGGATGACGGCGCCGTCATAATC
>NZ_JAWDID010000143.1:0-631 GCF_032464875.1 Allobosea rubneri | reverse complement strand
GATCCACGGCAGCCCGTACTGGCGACGCACAGCCTGGATGTTCAGGATGCCGGCGATCTTCGCGATCGCGTACGCGTCGTTGGTCGGCTCCAGGTGACCGGTGAGCAACGCGTCCTCGCGGATCGGCTGCTCGGCGAACTTCGGGTAGATGCACGACGACCCGAGGAAGGCGACCCGTTCGACGTCGTTCGCCAGTGCCGCGTCGAGCACGTTCGACTGGATGCGGAGGTTGTCGCTGAGGAAGTCGACCGGGTAGGTGCTGTTCGCCAGGATGCCGCCGACCTTCGCGGCGGCGAGCACGAGGTATCGCGGCCTGATGTCTGACATGTAGGCGAAGACCGCGTCACGATTCTTCAGGTCGAGTTCCGTGGACGTCTTGCCGACCACCTCGGTGAAGCCCTCGGCCTTCAGCTTTCGGACGATGGCCGAGCCCACGAGCCCGCGATGGCCGGCCACGTAGAAGGTGGCGTCCCGGTCGAGCTGTGCCGGGACATACTGCCGAGGGTCGGTCGCGGTCGTCACTTGCCGACCAGTGATGGTTCGGATGTCCACGAGACCAGGTTGACGGAGTCGATCCACTCCGGACGCTTGTCCAGTGCCTCCACGTCGGCGTCGACCATCAGCTCGGCGA
>NZ_JAWDID010000142.1:0-672 GCF_032464875.1 Allobosea rubneri | reverse complement strand
ACGAGATCTGCACCGCCACGTGGGAGGTGCACGACCGCATCGTCGAGCCCTTCGAGGGCGGCTACGCGGCCTACATCCTGCAGCGCGTCGAGCGCGACCGGATGGCCTCGACCATGGAGGCCAAGCGCCAGAACCTGATGAAGAAGGAGCTCGCGTGGCTGCGCCGCGGAGCCCCCGCCCGCACCGCGAAGCCCAAGTTCCGCATCGATGCGGCGAACCAGCTGATCGAGGACGAGCCGCCCGTGCGCGACTCCGTCTCGCTGTCGCAGCTCGCGGTCTCGCGACTGGGCAAGGACGTCGTCGACCTGCTGGACGTGACCGTGCGCTACGGCGAGCGGACGGTGCTCAACCGCATCGAGTGGCGGATCGCGCCGGGCGAGCGCACCGGCATCCTCGGCGTGAACGGCGCGGGCAAGTCGACCCTCCTGGGCCTGGTCGCCGGCAGCGTCGAGCCCACGAGCGGGAAGGTGAAGCGCGGCACCACGGTGCGCGTCGCGATCCTCGACCAGCAGCTGCGCGAGCTCACGGAGGTGCAGCACCAGCCCGTCCGCGAGATCATCGCGCAGCAGCGCACCAGCTACTCCATCGGCGGCAAGGACATGACGCCGGGCCAGCTGCTCGAGCGCCTCGGCTTCTCGAGCGCGCAGCTCTCGACGCCGGTGAAGGATCTCT
>NZ_JAWDID010000141.1:0-679 GCF_032464875.1 Allobosea rubneri | reverse complement strand
TGACCGTCGATCAGGAACTGATGGAGGCGGCCGATCTGCTCGAAGGCGAGCAGGTCACCATCGTCGACATCGACAACGGTGCGCGGCTAGAGACCTACGTGATCACCGGCGAGCGGGGAAGTGGCGTCATCGGAATCAATGGGGCTGCAGCGCATTTGGTGAACCCGGGTGATCTGGTCATCCTGATCGCCTACGGGGTCATGAACGAGCAGGAGGTTGCCGACTACGCACCCCGGGTGGTGTTCGTCGACGAGAAGAACCGGCCGGTCGAGCTGGGTAGCGATCCGGCGCACGCACCCGCGGGCTCGGGTCTGATCACGCCGCGCGATCTGCGGGCCGATTCCGTGCTGGTCTGATTCGATGCTCCTCGCGATCGATGTGCGCAACACCAGCACGGTGGTCGGGCTCTTCACCGGCACCGGTGATCACTCGAAGCTGCTGCGCGACTGGCGCATTCGGACCGATCCTCATGTGACGGCCGACGAGTTCGCGCTGATGTTGCGTGGATTGCTCGGAGCCGACGCGGAACAGATCACCGGCATCACCGCCCTGTCGACGGGGCCGTCGGTGCTGCGCGAGATGCGCACCATGCTCGTGCGCTACTGGGATCATGTGCGGCATGTGGTCGGCGAACCCGGCGTGCGGACCGGAGGGCCACTGCTGGTGGACAATCCCAAAG
>NZ_JAWDID010000140.1:0-725 GCF_032464875.1 Allobosea rubneri | reverse complement strand
GCTCCCTACGCTCCGCCGGCGGTGCCGCGCGACGCCTTCGCCGGCGCTGGCGCTGGCCGCTCACGCGTCGCCGGCCCCGCCGACATCGACGACGACTATGCCGAGGCGCAGGACCTGCGCGACCTCAACGCGCCGCGCGTCGCCCCGCCCCTCACCGCGCCCAAGCCTGGCAAGCGCCTGTCGCGCGAGGCCCAGCCCTCGCTGCTCGACCGCGACAGCTTCGAACTGCCGCCGCTAACCTATCTGGCCGAGCCGAAGAAAATCGCGGCCAACGCCATCTCCACCGACGCGCTGGAGCAGAACGCCACCTTGCTCGAAGGCGTGCTTGAGGATTTCGGCGTCCGCGGCGAGATCTCGCAGGTTCGCCCCGGCCCGGTGGTGACGCTTTACGAGCTTGAGCCTGCTCCTGGGACGAAGTCGTCGCGGGTGATTTCGCTGGCGGACGACATCGCGCGGTCGATGAGCGCGATCTCGGCGCGCGTCGCGGTGGTGCAGGGCAAGAACGCGATCGGCATCGAACTGCCCAACACCAAGCGCGAGACCGTCTTCCTGCGCGAATTGCTGGCGAGCCAGGACTTCGAGTCGACCAAGCACAAGGTCGCGCTCTGCCTCGGCAAGACCATCGGCGGCGAGCCGGTGATCGCCGATCTCGCCCGCATGCCGCACCTGCTCGTCGCCGGCACCACCGGCTCGGGCAAGTCGGTCGCGATCAACACCATGATCCT
>NZ_JAWDID010000139.1:0-772 GCF_032464875.1 Allobosea rubneri | reverse complement strand
GCCAGCGCGATCGCGATGAGGCCGATCACGATGCCGATGAAGCCGGTGCGGAGACCGAAGCCGCCGCCGACGCCGAAGAGGCCGAGACCGAGGTTCACGAGCGAGAAGACCGCGTAGCTGATCATGCCGATGAAGAAGATCTTGTTCAGCTTCGGCGAGGTGCGGATCTTGCCGTTCATGAACAGCGCCAGGGTGACGCCGATCACGATGACGGTCGCGAGGAGGGCCTGGACGACCGCGCCCTCGTAGACGTTCTCGAAGATGCCCGAGATCGCGCCCACCGCGATGCCCTGAGTGGCGGCGTAGCCGAGGATCAGAGCGGGGCTCGGGACCTTCTTGAAGGCGTTGACGATGCCGAGGACGAGCGCGACGATCACGGCCGGGAGCATGAGCCCCGGGACGAACCAGCCGACAGCCGCGCCCGCCAGGAGCACGACGAAGGCGAGAGCCGTCTTCGCGAGGGTGTCCTCGACGGTCATCCGGTCGGTCTCCGTGGAGCTCGCGGCCGGACGGTTGTACATCTGGTCGAGCGTGTCGGACGAGACGTCGGGGAGGTCCTGCACGCGGCCGGCGTAGCCGCGGTTGCTGAACTCCGGACGCCCGAAGGCCGGATTGCTGCTTGCCATGGTTCCTCTTCTCTCAGGTGCGCTGGTGTCCGGTGGAGCAACGGAGCTGAGTCGCGGTGTGGTCGGGATGCTGTGGTGCCGCCGGGTCCTCGAGAGGACTCCGACGATGGGACCACAGTATCTGAGAACAGCTCTCAGAGTCTGGT
>NZ_JAWDID010000138.1:0-785 GCF_032464875.1 Allobosea rubneri | reverse complement strand
ACCTGGCTCAGGGCCGATCTCGCCATCATCAAGGCCTGGAAGGCCGATCCGGCCGGCAACCTCGTCTACCGGCGCACCGCCCGCAACTTCAACCCGAACATGGCGACCGCCGCGAAGGTGACGGTGGTCGAGGTCGAGGAGATCGTCGAAGCCGGCAGCCTCGATCCGGAAGCGATCCACACGCCCGGCATCTATGTCGACCGGATCGTCAAGAGCACGATCAACGAGAAGCGCATCGAGAAGCTGACCGAGCGGAAGAGGGAGGCGGTCTGATGGCCTGGACCCGCGAAGAGATGGCTGCACGCGCCGCGCGCGAGCTCAAGGACGGCTTCTACGTCAATCTCGGCATCGGCATCCCGACGCTGGTGGCGAACTACATTCCCGACGGCGTGAACGTCACGCTGCAATCCGAGAACGGCATGCTCGGCATGGGCCCCTTCCCCTATGAGGGCGAGGCCGACCCCGACCTGATCAATGCCGGCAAGCAGACGATCACGCTGCTGCCGACCTCGAGCTTCTTCTCCTCGGCGGAGAGCTTCGCGATGATCCGCGGCGGCCATATCGACCTGACGATCCTCGGCGCGATGGAAGTCGCGGCCAATGGCGACATCGCCAACTGGACCATCCCCGGCAAGATGGTGAAGGGCATGGGCGGCGCCATGGACCTCGTCGCCGGCGTCAAGAAGGTCGTCGTCGTCATGGAGCACGCCAACAAGCATGGCGACTCCAAGGTGCTGGAGCGCTGTACCCTGCCGCTGACCGGCGCCGGCGTCGTCGACCTGATC
>NZ_JAWDID010000137.1:0-791 GCF_032464875.1 Allobosea rubneri | reverse complement strand
GCGAGGATCGAAGCGACGACGCCGGCGCCGACGGTGCGGCCGCCTTCGCGGATGGCGAAGCGCAGCTTCTCTTCCATCGCGATCGGCACGATCAGGTGCACTTCCATCGAGATGTTGTCGCCCGGCATCACCATCTCCGTGCCTTCCGGCAGGTGCACCACGCCGGTCACGTCCGTCGTGCGGAAGTAGAACTGCGGGCGGTAGTTGGTGAAGAACGGGGTGTGGCGACCGCCCTCTTCCTTGGTCAGGATGTAGGCCTCGGCCTTGAACTTGGTATGCGGCTTCACCGAGCCCGGCTTGCACAGCACCTGGCCGCGCTCGACGTCCTCGCGCTTCGTGCCGCGCAGCAGCGCGCCGATGTTGTCGCCGGCCTGGCCCTGGTCGAGCAGCTTGCGGAACATCTCGACGCCCGTGACGGTCGTCTTGACGGTGTCCTTCAGGCCGACGATCTCGATTTCCTCGCCGACCTTGACGATGCCGCGCTCGACGCGGCCGGTCACCACCGTGCCGCGGCCCGAGATCGAGAACACGTCTTCGACCGGCATCAGGAACGGCTGGTCGATCGGACGCTCCGGCTGCGGGATGTAGTCGTCGACCGTCTGCATCAGCGCGACCACCGCGTCATGGCCGATCGCCTTGTCGCCGTTGTCCAGCGCGACCTTGGCCGAGCCCTTGGTGATCGGGATGTCGTCGCCCGGGAAGTCGTACTTCGACAGAAGCTCGCGGATCTCCATCTCGACCAGCTCGAGCAGCTCGGCGTCGTCGACGAGATCGACCTTGTTCATGAACAC
>NZ_JAWDID010000136.1:0-806 GCF_032464875.1 Allobosea rubneri | reverse complement strand
GCTGATCGTGCTCGCCGACCAGCTCGGCCGCTCGGTCGGCGACATGTACGAGGGTGCCTTCATCCCGGGCCTCGTGCTGTCGGCGATGTATGCCGGCTACGTCTTCCTGATCACCATCGTCTATCCGAAGCGTGCGCCCGGCCTGCCGCCGGAGGCCCAGACCCTGCGCGATGCCGACGGCAAGATCCGGCGCTTCTCGCTGCTGGTGGTGACGATCCTCTGCTTCGCGGTCGCCTACGCCTACATGAAGCTCTTCACCAAGCTCAATGCCGGCGCCGACTTCGTCATTCTGACCATGTCGATCATGGTCGCGGTCGCCTTCGTCATCGCGCTCGCCAACAAGTTCCTGAAGCTCAACCTGCTGTCGCGCATGACCGAGCAGGTGATCTTCGTGATGGTGCCGCCGCTGGCCCTGATCTTCCTCGTGCTCGGCACCATCTTCATCGGCCTCGCCACCCCGACCGAGGGCGGCGCCATGGGCGCGGCCGGCGCGATCCTGCTCGCCTGGGGCAAGAAGCGCATGACCTTCGACCTGCTCCGGCAGGCGACGGAGTCGACCGCCAAGCTCTCCGCCTTCGTGCTGTTCATCCTGGTCGGCGCGCGGGTGTTCTCGCTGACCTTCTACGGCGTCAACGGCCACCTGTGGGTCGAGCACCTGCTGGTCGGCCTGCCCGGCGGCGCGACGGGCTTCCTGATCGTCGTCAACGTGATGGTCTTCCTGCTCGCCTTCTTCCTCGACTTCTTCGAGCTCGCCTTCATCATCGTGCCGCTGCTCGGACCGGCCGCGGACAAGCTCGGCATCGACC
>NZ_JAWDID010000135.1:0-834 GCF_032464875.1 Allobosea rubneri | reverse complement strand
TGATCCTGGCCGGTGCGGGCGACGATCTGGTTCAGGCCGGAGCGGGCAACGACGTGGTCGATGGCGGCGACGGCGATGACGAGCTGCATGGCGAGGATGGCGACGACGTCCTCAAGGGCGGCGCCGGCGACGATCTGCTGTTCGGCGGCGCGGGCGACGACGTGCTGATGGGCGGCGCCGAGGACGACCGGCTCGATGGCGGCGACGGCAGCGACACCGCCGACTATTCCGACGACACCGCCGGCGTCACCGTCGACCTGTCGCAGGGCATCGCCTTCGGCGACGAGAGCGGCGAGGACGAGCTGATCTCGATCGAGAACGTCATCGGCGGCTCCGGCAACGACGTCCTGATCGGCGACGATGGCGCCAACCGCCTCGTCGGCGGGGCCGGCGACGACGTGATCCTGGCCGGTGGCGGCGACGACATCATCGTCGCCGGAGCGGGCCATGACGTGATCGATGGCGGCGACGGCTTCGATACGCTCGACCTCTCGGCCGCGACCGGGGCGGTCAGCGTCGACTTCGCGGCCGGCAAGGCCTCGGGCGAAGGCATCGGCACCAACAGCTTCAGCAACATCGAGAAGCTGCTGTTCGGGGCCGGCAACGATGTCGTCACCGGCGGCAATGGCGACGATGCTTTCGATGGCGGCGCCGGCAACGACACGCTGAAGGGCGGCGCCGGCAACGACACGCTCTGGGGCGGCGAAGGCGACGATTCGCTCGATGGCGGCTCCGGCGACGACGACGTCTTCGGCGGCAGCGGCAACGACGTGATCAGGGCCGGCTCCGGCAACGACCTTGTCGAGGGCGGCGAAGGCGACGACGTGATCGATG
>NZ_JAWDID010000134.1:0-837 GCF_032464875.1 Allobosea rubneri | reverse complement strand
CTAGGTTCAGGACCTATTAATTTGGTTTGAGATGTGATTCACGGTGTCCGGGAGGGTACCGTGATGGGTGATTTGTTTCTGTTGAGCGAGCGCCAGATGGCGCGGATCGAGGCGTATTTTCCGCTCTCGCATGGCGTGCCGCGGGTCGATGACCGGCGGGTGGTGAGCGGGATCGTTTATGTGATCCGCAACGGGCTGCAGTGGAAAGACGCGCCCAAGGGTTATGGCCCGCACAAGACGCTCTACAACCGCTTTATCCGCTGGAGCCGGCTCGGCGTCTTCGACCGGATCTTCGCCGGGCTCGCCGGCGAAGGGCCGAGGCCGGAGCGGATCATGATCGACGCGACGCATCTGAAGGCGCACCGCACCGCGGCGAGCCTGCTCAAAAAGGGGCTCTTCCCCGTCGCATCGGGCGCACCAAGGGCGGGCTGAACTCCAAGCTCCACACCGTCTGCGACGGTGAAGGCCGCCCGATCATCATGCTGCTTTCGGAAGGCCAGATGAGCGACCACAAAGGCGCAAGCCTCGTGCTCGGCTCGCTGCCGCCCGCCAAAGCCCTCATCGCCGACCGCGGCTACGACAGCGCGACGTTCCGCCAGGCACTCGTCGCCAAGGGCATTACGCCCTGCATCCCCTCAAGCCGGAGCCGGAAGATCCCCTTCGATTACGACAAGGCGCTCTACCGCCAGCGCCACAAGGTCGAGAACCTCTTCGCCAAGCTCAAAGACTGGCGGCGCATCGCAACCCGCTACGACCGATGCGCCCACACCTTCTTCTCAGCCATCTGCATCGCCGCAGCCGTCATCTTCTGGATCTGATCAATGAGTCCTGAGCCTA
>NZ_JAWDID010000133.1:0-990 GCF_032464875.1 Allobosea rubneri | reverse complement strand
TCACTCTGCGGCTGATTTCTGGGCGTATCCGAGTTTCTGGTTGAGCTCTTCGAGGAGCTTTTCGGCGGCGTCGGCGATGACGGTTCCGGGCGGGAAGATCGCGCTGGCGCCGGCCTCACGCAGGGTCTCGAAGTCCTGCGGCGGGATCACGCCGCCGACGACGATCATGATGTCGGGGCGCCCGGCCTTGGCCAGCGCCGCCTTCAGCTCCGGCACCAGGGTCAGGTGGCCGGCAGCGAGCGAGGAGACGCCGATGATGTGGACGTCGTTCTCGACGCCCTGGCGCGCCGCCTCGTCCGGGGTGGCGAAGAGCGGGCCGATATCGACGTCGAAGCCGAGATCGGCGAAGGCCGAGGCGATCACCTTCTGGCCGCGATCATGCCCGTCCTGCCCCATCTTGGCGACGAGGATGCGCGGCCGGCGCCCATCGGCCTCCTCGAAGGCCTCGGTCATCGCCTGCACCCGTGCGACCGCAGGGTTCATCGTGCCGACCTCCCGCTTGTAGACCCCCGAGATCGCCTTGATCTCGGCCCGGTGGCGCCCGAAGACCTTCTCCAGCGCCATCGAGATCTCGCCGACCGTCGCCTTGGCCCGCGCCGCCTTGACCGCAAGGTCGAGCAGGTTGGCCTCGCCCGCGGCGCCTTCGGTCAGCGCGGCGAGTGCCGCCTGGACCTCGGCCTCGTTGCGCTCGGCCCTGAGCCGCCTGAGCTTGTCGAGCTGCTGGGCCCGGACCGCGGCATTGTCGACCTTGAGCACCTCGATCGCCGCCTCGTTCTCGGGCTTGAAGCAGTTGACGCCGATGATCGCCTGCTGGCCGCCATCGATCCGCGCCTGCGTCTTGGCGGCGGCCTCCTCGATCCGCAGTTTCGGGATGCCGGCCTCGATCGCCTTGGCCATGCCGCCGAGCGCCTCGACTTCCTGGATATGGGCCCAGGCTTTTGCCGCAAGCTCGGCGGTCAAGCGCTCGACATAATAGGAGCCGCCCCAGGG
>NZ_JAWDID010000132.1:0-1000 GCF_032464875.1 Allobosea rubneri | reverse complement strand
TGCGCAAGGCGTCGGCGTATTTTGCCCAGGCGGAGCTCGACCGCCGACACCGGTCATGATCGGCTTCATCGACGATCACCGCGGGGCCTATGGGGTCGAGCCGATCTGCAAGGTGCTGCCGATCGCCCCGTCAACCTACCATGAGCATGTTGCCAAGCGGACCGATCCCCGGAAGCTGTCGGCTCGGGCGAAGCGGGACCTGGAGCTGAAGCCGCAGATCGAGCGCGTGTTCGGGGAGAACTTTGAGGTCTATGGCGCGCGCAAGGTCTGGCGGCAGATGTTGCGCGAGGGCTTCGCCGTTGCCCGGTGCACGATCGAGCGCCTGATGGCCGAGCTCGGCCTGCAAGGCGTCATTCGCGGCAAGCCGATCCGCACGACCGTCCAGGACAAGGCCGCGCCGTGCCCGCTGGATCATGTCAACCGGGTGTTCCACGCGCCGGCGCCCAACCGGCTCTGGGTCTCGGACTTTACCTACGTCTCGACCTGGTCTGGTTTCGTCTACGTCGCCTTCGTGATCGATGCCTATGCTCGGCGGATCGTCGGTTGGCGGGTGAGCCGAACGGCCCATGCGGGCTTCGTGCTCGACGCGCTGGAGCAGGCCCTGCACGAGCGACGACCGGTCCACCGTGGCGGCCTCGTGCATCACTCCGACAGGGGCTCTCAGTACGTCAGCATTCGCTACACCGAGCGCCTC
Organism: Allobosea rubneri; assembly: GCF_032464875.1. Taxonomy (NCBI): domain Bacteria; kingdom Pseudomonadati; phylum Pseudomonadota; class Alphaproteobacteria; order Hyphomicrobiales; family Alloboseaceae; genus Allobosea; species Allobosea rubneri. The sequence goes on along the minus strand of NZ_JAWDID010000132.1, from coordinate 306 downwards.
GCCGAGGCCGGCATAGAGCCTTCAGTGGGCAGCGTCGGCGACTCTTATGACAACGCTCTCGCAGAGACGATCAACGGACTCTACAAAGCCGAGCTGATCCATCGGCGCGGGCCGTGGCGATCCTTCGAAGCCGTGGAGTTCGCGACGCTGACCTGGGTCGACTGGTTCAACAATCGCCGGCTGCTGGAGCCCATCGGCAACATCCCGCCGGCCGAAGCCGAGGAACGCTACTACGCGATGCTGGACGGGCCAGCCATCGCAGCCTGACCCAAACCAAACGACCTCCGGCGAACCCGGGGCGGTTCA
>NZ_JAWDID010000131.1:0-1036 GCF_032464875.1 Allobosea rubneri | reverse complement strand
CGAACGTTGAATCGATAGTGATGTGACGAACTCGGCTCGGGCTGATTCAACCTTCCTGTTAAAGGGAATGAAGGATGGCGCAAGCTCTGAGTGACGATCTTCGCATGCGTGTTCTGAAGGCTTCGACGGACGGCCTGTCGGCGCGGCAGGCAGCGGCCAGGTTCGGCGGCGGGGTTTCGACCGCGATCCGATGGGGTGCCCGGGCCAGGACAGGCGAGCGGACCGCCCGTTCGCAAGGTTGGCGGCGCGGCTCGAGTCTCGATGCACATGAAGCCTTCATCGTCGGACTGATCGAGCAGCGGCGGGACATCACGCTGCACGAGATGGCGGCACGGCTCCTTGCCGAGCACAGCGTCGCCATCCGTCGCAGTGCGCTGAGCGCCTGGCTTCGCGGGCGGGGCTGGACGTTCAAAAAAGTCCGCCCATGCACTGGAGCAAGAGCGCCCCGACGTCCTGAAACGACGCCGGGACTGGATCGAGATCCAGCCTGATCTCGATCCCCAGCGGCTCGTCTTCATAGACGAGACAGGCCTGTCCACCAAGATGGCCCGCCTGCGCGGCCGTGCCCCGCGCGGAGAACGCTGTCGGGCTGGCATTCCTCACGGACATTGGACCCGAAGGGCCGCGCGAAGCAGCGAATACGACGACCTTCGCAGGAGCCCTGCGCCTCGGCGGCATGACAGCCCTGTTCGTCTATGACGAAGCCATGAACGGCACAGTCTTCCTCGCCTATGTCGAGCAGGTGCTGGTCCCGAAGCTGCGGCCGGGTGATATCGTCGTGATGGATAACCTGCCTGCCCACAAGCCTGCTGGCGTCCGCGAAGCCATCGAGAAAGCCGGCGCCACGCTTGCGTTCCTGCCGCCCTACAGCCCTGACTTCAATCCGATCGAGAATGCCTTCGCCAAGCGGAAGGCCGTCCTCCGAGCTCGGGCCGAACGCAGCATCTCCGCCCGTTGGGACGCCGTCGGCGCCATCGTCGGACTCTTCTCACCCGACGAGTGCGCCAACTACTTCAAAGCCGCCGGATGAACCGGA
>NZ_JAWDID010000130.1:0-1134 GCF_032464875.1 Allobosea rubneri | reverse complement strand
CATGGACCTCGTCGCCGGCGTCAAGAAGGTCGTCGTCGTCATGGAGCACGCCAACAAGCATGGCGACTCCAAGGTGCTGGAGCGCTGTACCCTGCCGCTGACCGGCGCCGGCGTCGTCGACCTGATCGTCACCGATCTCTGCGTCATGGCCTGCGACAAGGCAAAGGGCGGCCTCACCCTGCTCGAGCTCGCCCCCGGCGTCACCCTCGACGAGGTCAGGGCGAAGACGGCGGCGCACTTCGCCGTTGCCTCCGCCCTCGCAAAGGCCGCGTGACCGAGCTATTCCGCGCGAGGCCGGCGAAAACCCAGGCCATGTTGGCAGTGTTTTCGGGTGCGGCCACCCTGCGAGACAGTTCTTAATTTCCAGGCCGATGACGTTGCCCCCTGAAGCGCCTTGGGTTTGAATTGGACTCCGTCGTAAGGAACGTCGGCGGCGTGAGGAGATGGCCGCAGCTGGCCGATAGCGGAAGTGCTAGCCCTGCACGACGAGGTTGAGCGCAGCTTCGTCGGGCCGCGCAAATCAAGGAGCAGCGCGTCGAACAGCTTAAGGATCGTCAGCATGCCGGCGCTCGCCCATCAGTTTCAGCCGGCCGCGCTCGCTCGCTTCCTGAAGTAGCACCGCGGCGTGGCGGCCGCCCTTCAAGTCCAACGCCCCGAGCGATTGCGTCCTAGGCCTCGACACGCCAGTTCGACATCGGTTTCGCCCATCGGCCGCTGCAACGAGCTCTTTATGATGCCGTTTCCATGCTGGACATCCGCGTTGACACCCCCATCGCCGCGGTAGCTTGTGAGCTGGTCGCCAACGGCGTCGGCGTCACGATAACTGATCGCTTTCATGCCCAACGCCTTTACTGAGCGAGGCCTCATTTCGCGCCGTTTTGAGCCGGATGTGCCCTAGAATTTCGGCATGCCCTTTCCCTCCTACAGCCAACGAACCGAGCCTGTTCAGGAGTCCATTCGATTTCTGCGGATCGAGAGCCTGAATGGCGAGCCGGCGTAGCGCCATCGGACTAAGCCGCTCTCGCGGCGGGGCACTGCGGCGCGGTCATTACTGAGATTTCGCCCGTGAGGCGCTGCATCCGAGGATTTTGGGGTCCTTTCCCCTGATCCTCGGAGGTCTCCATGATCGATCCC
>NZ_JAWDID010000129.1:0-1157 GCF_032464875.1 Allobosea rubneri | reverse complement strand
GCGCCAGACCATCCAGCAGAGACGCTTGCAGCATCAGCTGAAGGCCGCATAACCTCAAACCCAGATGAGCCAGAGCCTCCGTTCCTGAGACATCGAAACAGCCTCAAATCATCTGACGACGGACAGGAGACGGCGAGCAGTGCTGAGCGAACATGGCGATGGGCAGTAGCCACGGAGATGTCGAGGTGCTCCGCGACCTCCTCAAGCGTGAAGCCTCCGAAACGATGCATCTCGACAGCGACACGCATCTCGACCGGAAGCGTAGCGAGCACTTCGGACACGATCCGGACCTGGTCGTTCAGCAGGAGGGATTGCTCGGGCGTGGCCTCCTCCTGAGGCATGGCCCAGAAGGGAAGGCCGCCATCGCTTTCCCGCTTTTCGATCCTGCGGTGTTTCAACACATCGAAGGCGAGATTCCGGACGATGCGGTAGAGATAGGCGAGCGTCTGCTCCGGCGAACCGATCCGGGCTGGGGACGGCGCGAACCGCAAGAACGCATCCTGCACGATGTCCTCGGCCGCCTCGCGCGAGCCCAGGATAGGCGTGGCATGATCTATCAAAGCCGTGCGGTGAGCGAGGAAGACGCCCTTGCGCACCTCACCCGTGCTCATGAGCACCGTCCGCGCCGGAGGCGGAGAGGGGGGCTACGACGCCGCGTCGTCTCCCGGATCAACGAAATGAACATTGCAGATCAGCCCGGCATTCCGATCTCAGGGGATTATGAATCAAGATCGACCACCTGCTAATATCTTCAATGGATAATCCTGCAACTACAATGATTTAGAGTGATTCCAGCATTCGCCGGAGATCGGCGCGCCTTCTGCGGTCTTGTGACTGATTTCATTACTGCCCGCCGCGATTTCGGCGGCGCAGGAGCCACGAGCATCATCCGCACATTCCACGGACCACGTTGCAGCCGCGCCACACATGGCCGGGCCGGCCTCACTATCTTTATCTGCAAGCGCGGCTGCAAAAGACCGACTACCGCTCCTGCGACAGCCGATTTCCTTGAGGTAGTCTCGCGCCACTTGGACTAAGCCGCTCTCGCGGCGGGGCACTGCGGCGCGGTCATTACTGAGATTTCGCCCGTGAGGCGCTGCATCCGAGGATTTTGGGGTCCTTTCCCCTGATCCTCGGAGGTCTCCATGATCGATCCC
>NZ_JAWDID010000128.1:0-1223 GCF_032464875.1 Allobosea rubneri | reverse complement strand
TCCAAGCCAACAAAGCACTCCATCGCTCTTCTCCCTGATCCGCTGGGCTGGATCGGTGGAGCCTAAAGCGCATCGGCCACCGCCGCATCGCATCCGCGACGCGAGCCCAATGGCCCAACCTTTTTCTCGTTCCGAACTGCGGCGTAGTGCGCCGCCTCGCGTTCCAGCTCTGCCATGATTGTGCGGTACTCTTGCACGCGATCAGCATGCTCGGCGGCCGGCGATTGGGACCAGTGGCTAAGAGCATTCCACGCCAGTTCATAGGCCTCGCAGAGGCCAGAAAACGGTCGCTTGGAACGCCGGCAAATGCCTGTCGGTGCTGCGGCATCCGCAGCATCAGCCGCGCGCGGCCTTGCTCCTCGATCGCAGACGTCACCGTGAGGGGTTTGAGCTTGTGCATGGCTGAGACATGCTCCCGCTCTGCCGAAGGTCCGTCGATTGTACTTTGTGACGGAAACACATTCCACAGCGGCCCGGTCTCGCTCGTGCGTGGCCAGGTCGTTTTTTTAGCCATGCGATCTAAGGTAGCCGTAGCCAATTGTCTTGTTCGAGGTGGCGCCTTGTAGTAAGCTTTGGTCATCGTCGCTTAGGACCTTTTGGGCTTCCGACGACAGAGAGATAATTGCGCTCCCGCTCAGTCGCTTCAGCCGATGGGGTAGGGGAATGCGTGATTTCATTCATCGGTTAAATATCGAGCGTTTCCAGGAGCTTCTTGTTCTGGAGGTGGACCTCGGTCGCCGTAAAACCCTCGAAAAATTGCTCGCCGAACAACAAAGATCGTTCGCTGAAGAAGTGGCGAAAGATAGCCTCGATCCCGAACCCGAACTTCCGACGAAGAAGCGAACGAGTGTTTCTTGACGTGATGCTGGAAGAGCCGGGGCGTGGCAATCGCACTTTTCAGCGTCGCAGTTGCGGTATTTAGCAGCTTCGTATTGGGAACGGTTGAGGTGGGCGCGACTCTGGGCCTCTTTTCATTTCTCGGCCTTTGGCTCGGCAAGCGAGCATTCACTGACGCCCGATGAGGACTTTATCTGCCTGACGCGCGCAATCTCCGCTCGCAGTGCCACAACGGCTGCCTCATGCGAAGCGCTTCCTGAGCGATTACTCCGCCGATGAAAGAGAGATTGCGCTGAGGACTTTATGAGCGCACGATGAGTACGGGGTTGATCGGCTACCGGAGCAATTCTCCAATGGTAAGGCCTCCGAAATCCGTCAGCGAATCG
>NZ_JAWDID010000127.1:0-1321 GCF_032464875.1 Allobosea rubneri | reverse complement strand
TGAACCGCCCCGGCTTCGCCGGAGGCCGTTTCGTTTGAGTCACGCCGCGATGGCTGGCTCATCCAGCATAGCGTAGTAGCGTTCTTCGGCTTCGGCCGGTGGGATGTTGCCGATGGGCTCCAGCAACCGGCGATTGTTGAACCAGTCGACCCAGATCAGTGTCGCGAACTCCACGGCTTCGAAGGATCGCCACGGCCCGCGCCGATGGATCAGCTCGGCTTTGTAGAGTCCGTTGATCGTCTCGGCGAGAGCGTTGTCATAGCTATCACCCACACTGCCGACGGAGGGCTCGATGCCCGCCTCTCCGAGGCGCTCGGTATAGCGGATGCTGACATATTGCGAGCCGCGATCCGAGTGATGCACCAGCCCACCGCGGTGCACAGGTCGGCGCTCGTGCAGCGCCTGCTCCAACGCGTCGAGCACGAAGCCCGCATGTGCCGTCCGCGATACCCTCCAACCGACGATCCGCCGAGCATAGGCGTCGATCACGAAGGCAACGTAGACGAAGCCCGACCAGGTCGAGACGTAGGTAAAGTCTGAGACCCAGAGCCGGTTCGGCGCCGGCGCATGGAACACCCGGTTGACATGGTCGAGCGGACACGGCGCGGCCTTGTCCTGGACGGTCGTGCGGTTTGGCTTGCCGCGAATGACACCTTGCAGGCCAAGGTCGGTCATCAGGCGTTCGACCGTGCATCGCGCAACGTCGAACCCCTCGCGCATCATCTGCCGCCAGACCTTGCGCGCGCCATAGACCTCGAAGTTCTCGGCAAACACGCGGGCAATCTCAGGCAACAAAGCCGCGTCCCGCTTCGCCCGAGCCGACAGCTTCCCGGGATCGGTCCGCTTGGCCACATGCTCATGGTAGGTTGACGGGGCGATCGGCAGCACCTTGCAGATCGGCTCGACCCCATAGGCCCCGCGGTGATCGTCGATGAACGCGATCATGACCGGTGTCGGCGGTCGAGCTCCGCCTGGGCAAAATACGCCGATGCCTTGCGCAGGATCTCGTTCGCCTGCCGAAGCTCCCGGTTCTCGCGTTCGAGAGCCTTGAGCTTTGCCGCCATGTCCGTCGTCAGCCCGGGCTTGCGGCCACTGTCGACCTCGGTCTTCTTGACCCACTCGTTCAGCGTCTGGGCTGTGCAGCCGATCTTGCCCGCGATCGACGTGATCGCCGCCCAGCGCGACGGATGCTCGGCCTCATGGTCCAGCACCATCCGCACCGCGCGCGCACGCACCTCAGGCGAGAACTTGTTCGTCGTCTTGCTCGTCATGGCTCCACCTTCTCAGGAGTTGGAGCCTCCGACAAACCCGGAGCGGTTCA
>NZ_JAWDID010000126.1:0-1382 GCF_032464875.1 Allobosea rubneri | reverse complement strand
GCCGGCCTCTTCCACGGGGAACACGCGACTGATCAGAGAGCCAACTTCCCCTTCCGGCCCATCTGAGACATTCGTCGTCAGCCGACTTGACACCCATGGCCCAATAGAGAAGCCCGCGCGCGGCGGGTCATGCCCCTATTGGGGATGCGAGTTATGAACTAGTCGATGTTGTATGACGCCGCGGAAAAGGTCCGCTTTTGTGCGTCAATGGTAGACCATAGCGAGCAGGTAGCCATATCATCGCAGAAGCGACGCTCATCTGGATTGCGACCTCGATCAATCTGATCGGCGCGATCGCACTTTCGCTGCTCTTACTCTAGGATGCCGGTCGACCATCGCCGGCAGCTCCGCGACGATCTCGGCAACGCTCGGCTGCGGGCGCGTACAACAGCGACGGCCTAGAGGGCGCTTGCGCTGTCTGCTAAGGGGAAAGCGAGTTCACGACAGCCGAGGCTGACATGCACCCATCATCATACGAGCATATGCGTGCGTTGACTGAAAAATACCTGCGGCCCGATCAGAACCTGATGATTGCCGATATCGGCAGCTACGATGTCAACGGCAGCTACAAGCCCCTGTTTGACAATCTCAACTGGACCTATCACGGAGTCGACCAAGCCGCGGGGCCAAACGTCGATTTCGTCCTGAGCGACCCCCATACGCTCCCGTTTTCAAGCTCCTCCTATGACGTAATTGTCTCGGGCCAAGCCTTCGAGCACATGGAATTCTTTTGGCTAGTCGCGACCGAGGTTGCACGTGTGATGAAGCCCGGCGGCCTGTTCTTTCTGATCGCCCCTTCCAAAGGTCACGAACATCGCTATCCGATGGATTGTTGGCGCTACTATCCCGACGGCTACGCCGCGATCGGGAGATGGGCCGGCCTGGAAACTCTGGAGGCGAAGTCGGACCTCGCTGACCCAGCCTCAGATTGGGGTGATACGGTCGGGGCGTTCAGGAAGCCGGATAACTGGCGCCCGATGGACATCCACGCGCATCTGCGCCAGCGAGTTACGGAACTTGAGGAGCATAATCGGGCGCTTCTCAACTCAACTTCCTGGAAGATCACTGCCCCGATCCGCGAAATCATGAGCGCTATGAAAGGCGCGCGGAAGTAGTCGCGGCCGACGCCTAGCACTTCCGCAATGGCTTGCGGGCTATCGAGCGGCAAAGGTCGCGGACCCGACGATTGAACTTCAAGTCGAGCAATGTGAACTGCTTCGGACATTTAAAAAGCCCGTGCGAGGCGATTGGCGGGCTAGAGCGTTTCCGTCGAACGTTGAATCGATAGTGATGTGACGAACTCGGCTCGGGCTGATTCAACCTTCCTGTTAAAGGGAATGAAGGATGGCGCAAGCTCTGAGTGACGATCTTCGCATGCGTGT
>NZ_JAWDID010000125.1:0-1494 GCF_032464875.1 Allobosea rubneri | reverse complement strand
GGCTCCGGCCGGCCGGGCTTCGGCGCGGCGATCGCCTGCTTCAGGGCGGCGATGGTCTGGCGCCCGGGATCGCCGTCGACGACGGTCCGTAGCGCGCCTGGAAGACCTCGACAGCGCGCTTCGTGTCGGCGCCGAACTTCCCGTCGGCACCAGCCGACCCGACGGGGATGCCGAGCGCGATCATCGCCCGCTGAATCTCAGCGTTCGTCATGGTGTTCTCCGGGCGTGAAAAAGGTTGGGCCATTGGGCTCGCGTCGCGGGGGCGATGCGGCGGTGGCCGATGCGTTCTAGGCTCCACCGATCCAGCCCAGCGGATCAGGGAGAAGAGCGATGGAGTGCTTTGTCGGCTTGGACGTTTCGGTGAAAACGACGAGGGTTTGCGTGATGGATGCTGGCGGAACGATCCTCCGGGAAGGCAAGGCGGAGAGTTCGCCCGAAGCTTGCCGCGTTCCTATCTGGTTGCAGTGACCGCTATGCGCGTGTCGGTCTGGAAGCCGGCCCGCACTGCCAATGGCTCTATGCCGGTCTAGCCAAAGCCGGCTTTCCGGTGGTCTGCATTGAGACACGCCATGCTCAGGCGGTTCTGAGCGCCCGACCGAACAAGACCGATCGCAACGACGCACGCGGCATCGCCCAGATGATGCGGGTCGGGCTCTATCGCTCGGTTCACGTCAAGACGCTGGCCAGTCAGAAGATCCGGGCGCTGCTGAGCGGTCGCCGCTTTCTTCAGGCCAAACTGCTCGATGTCGAGAACAGCATTCGCGGCCTGCTCCGCAACTTCGGTCTGAAGGTCGGCATGGTCACGCGGGCTCGCTATGAAGCGCGCATCCTCGAGCTGATCGAGGATGTGCCCTCATTGCAAGCGATCATCGAGCCGATGCTGGCAGTGCGCCGGGTCGTTCGTGAGCAGTATGTGGCCCTGCATAAGAAGATGCTCGCTCTGGCGCGCGTCGACGACGATTGCCAACTATTGATGAGCGCTCCGGGTGTCGGCCCCTTCGTTGCGCTGACCTATCGTGCTGCGGTCGATGAGCCTGCCCGCTTTCAGCGCTCCCGCTCGGTCGGCGCCCATTTCGGGCTGGCGCCACGAACACATCAATCCGGCGAGATCGACCGACGCGGTAGGATCACCAAAAGCGGCGACGAGACACTCCGATCAGCCTTGTTCGAGGCGGCGCTGGTCCTCTTGCGACCGCAGGCCAAGCCCTCAGCACTCAAGGCCTGGGGCCTGCGTGTCGCCAAGCGGCGCGGTATGGCCAAGGCGATGATCGCGGTCGCGCGCCGCTTATCCGTCATCCTGCATCGTATGTGGGTACCGCATGCCCTTCCGCTGGATAGCCGAACCGACCCAAGCCTGATCTCTCCAACTGTCCGTCGTCAGATGATTTGAGGCTGTTTCGATGTCTCAGGAACGGAGGCTCTGGCTCATCTGGGTTTGAGGTTATGCGGCCTTCAGCTGATGCTGCAAGCGTCTCTGCTGGATGGTCTGGCGCT
>NZ_JAWDID010000124.1:0-1501 GCF_032464875.1 Allobosea rubneri | reverse complement strand
TCAGCGCCCTTGAGACAGTTCAGGGGTTTTCGGGAAGGGAGGATTTCTGGATCATCGCAGCCATTTTGGAGCGCAGATGAGACAGAAATCCGGGCCGGAGAAAGCACCGGCAGAGCAGGTCGTGAAGGACATCCGGCGAGCGACCCGCCGGCAATTTTCGGCCGAAGAAAAGATCCGCATCGTTCTGGAAGGCGTGCGTGGCGAGGAGAGCATCGCCGAGCTATGCCGGCGCGAAGGCATCGCCTCGTCGATGTATTACGGCTGGTCGAAGGAGTTCCTGGACGCCGGCAAGCGACGCCTCGCCGGCGACACGGCGCGCGCGGCAACCTCCGACGAGGTCAAGGAGCTGCGTCGTGAGGCACAGGCGCTGAAGGAGGCCGTGGCCGATCTGACCCTGGAAAACCGCCTGCTCAAAAAAAGCATGCTGGCGGATGGGGAAGACGACACATGAGATATCCCGCATCCGAGAAGGCCGAGATCATCCGCCTGGTCGAGGCCTCGCATCTGCCGGCGCGACGCACGCTGGAGAAGCTCGGCATTCCCCGCGCCACGTTCTATCGCTGGTACGATCGCTATCTCACCGGCGGGATCGAGGCGCTCGCCGATCATCGCTCGCGGCCGGATCGTGTCTGGAACCGGATTCCTGACCCAATCCGGGCCGAGATCGTCGAGCTGGCGTTGCGCGAAACGGAGCTGAGCCCGCGCGAGCTGGCGGTGCGCTTCACCGACGAGAAGAGCTACTTCGTCTCGGAGGCGTCGGTGTATCGGCTGCTGAAAGCGCATGATCTCATCACCAGTCCGGCCTACATCGTCATCAAGGCGGCGTCCGAGTTCAAGGATAAGACCACGGCGCCCAACCAGCTCTGGCAGACCGACTTCACCTACCTGAAGATCACCGGCTGGGGCTGGTATTATCTCTCGACCGTGCTCGACGACTTCTCCCGCTTCATCGTCGCCTGGAAGCTCTGCGCCACGATGCGGGCGGACGACGTCACCGCCACGCTCGATCTGGCTCTGGCCGCAGCGGGGCTCGACCAGATCACGGTCGCACATCGGCCGAGGCTGCTGAGCGACAACGGCTCGTCCTACATCTCGGCCGACCTCGCCACCTGGCTCGATGGCAAGGGCATGCAGCATGTTCGCGGCGCGCCCTACCATCCCCAGACGCAGGGCAAGATCGAACGCTGGCACCAGACCCTGAAGAACCGCATCCTGCTCGAGAACTACTATCTGCCCGGCGACCTCGAACGGCAGGTCGCCGCCTTCGTCGAGCATTACAACCAGGCCCGCTACCACGAGAGCCTCGGCAATCTCACGCCCGCCGATGTCTACTTCGGCCGCGGGCCGGCCATCCTCACCGAACGCGAAAGGATCAAGCGCCAGACCATCCAGCAGAGACGCTTGCAGCATCAGCTGAAGGCCGCATAACCTCAAACCCAGATGAGCCAGAGCCTCCGTTCCTGAGACATCGAAACAGCCTCAAATCATCTGACGACGGACA
>NZ_JAWDID010000123.1:0-1532 GCF_032464875.1 Allobosea rubneri | reverse complement strand
GATGTTGTTGAAAAAGTCGGCGTTGCTGCGGGCGTGAAGTCCTGATTCAGTCGCCCTTGCGGAGGGCGGCGCGATGATGGGCGAGCGGCAGGTGGCGCAGGAGGCTCTGTTCTACGAGTTCAGCCTGGATCGCCACGTCCCGGCCGATCACTGGGTTCGCGCCATCGACCGCTTCGTTGATCTCTCGGAGATCCGCGCGCATCTGCGCCCGTTCTACAGCGAGACGGGCCGACCCTCGATCGACCCGGAGCTGATGATCCGGATGCTGCTCATCGGCTATTGCTTCGGCATCCGCTCCGAGCGGCGCCTGTGCGAGGAAGTGCATCTCAATCTGGCCTATCGCTGGTTCTGCCGGCTCGGGCTCGAAGGGGACGTGCCTGACCATTCCACCTTCTCGAAGAACCGGCACGGCCGTTTCCGCGACAGCGATCTTCTCCGCGAGCTGTTCGAGACGACGGTTCGGCGCTGCATAGCGGAAGGACTCGTCGGCGGCGAAGGCTTCGCGGTCGATGCCAGCCTGATCAAGGCCGACGCCAACAAGCAACGCTCGGCCGAAGCGTCCGAGCCGGTCGATTGGGACGATCTCGCCCGGACACGGCGCTCGGTCCGCGAGTATCTCGACACGCTCGACGCGGCCGCCTGGGGCGCAGCCAGTGAGACCAAGCCGAAGTTCGTCTCCCGCTCTGATCCGGCGGCGCAATGGACCGGAGCCCTGAAGGGCCACGCCTTCTTCGCCTACGCCACCAACTATCTGATCGACCTCGATCATGCCGTCATCGTCGATGTCGAGGCCAGCCGCGCCATCCGGCAGGCCGAGGTCGGCTCGGCTCGAACCATGCTTGACCGGACGCAGGATCGCTTCGGCCTCTGGCCGGCCCGGCTCGCCGCCGATAGCGCCTACGGCTCGGCCGAGAACCTCGCCTGGCTGGTGCATGAGCGCGGGATCGAGCCGCATATCCCGGTCTTCGACAAATCCCAGCGCAGCGACGGCACCTTCAGCCGCTCCGACTTCGCCTATGACCATGCCCGCGATCTCTACACCTGCCCGGGCGGGAAGGAGCTTCGCCAGTATCGACGTCCCCTCAGCGTTGGTCGCGACGGTGTCGACCCCGAAGGCTTCAGGCGCTACCGCGCCAGCAAGTTCGACTGCGACGCCTGCTCGCTGAAACCGCGGTGCTGCCCGAGCCCCCCAGCCCGCAAGATCCTGCGCTCGATCCACGAGGGCGCCCGCGACATGGCCAGGGACATCGCCGCGACCGACGCCTATGTCATCTCGCGGCGAGAGCGGAAGAAGGTCGAGATGCTCTTCGCCCATCTCAAGCGCATCCTGAGGCTCGACCGGCTGCGACTACGCGGACCGAATGGCGCCAGAGACGAGTTCCACCTCGCCGCAGCCGCCCAGAACCTCAGAAAGCTCGCCAAGCTCCTGCCGAATGGACCTCAGATCAGGCCAGCATGAGAGGGCGAGCCTCAGTCGGCCAAATCCGCCACACCGCGGCGACGCTCAGCTGGCCGACTTTTTCAACGGTATC
>NZ_JAWDID010000122.1:0-1535 GCF_032464875.1 Allobosea rubneri | reverse complement strand
ACCGCGATGAACATGTTCAGGCCGACCGAATTCATGAACCAGACGGTCGAGCTTGGGATGCGGCCGAAGGTCGGATGAACCGAGCGCAGCCAGCCGAAGACCAGGCCGGAGATCAATGCGCCGCCAGCCGTCGACAGCGTCAGCGGCACGCCGCCGACCTTGAAGACGAGCGCGCCGATCAGCGCGCCGAGCACGATGGCGCCGCAGATGAAGGCGACGTCGGCGACATCGCTCGGCCGGTCGGGATGGCCGATGACCTTGGCGACGGCGGCGATGTCCTGGGTGCGACCGACAATGGTCAGGATGTCGCCGCGATGGATCACGGTGTTGGCATGGATCGGGATGCTTACCGCCGTGGCGCCGCGCACGATCTTGCGCAGGAAGACGCCGCGGGCCGAAGGCAGCTGCGAGAGCTCGGCCAGCGTCTTGCCGTTGGCTTCCTTGCTGGTGACGTAGACGTCGACGCCTTCCGCCTTGACGTCGAGCAGCTCGGGATCCTCGACCTCCTCGGCATTTTGGCCGATCAGGTTGACGAGCACTTCGCGTGGTCCTGCGATCGCCAGGATGTCGCCTTCCTTGAGAACCGTGTCGGCTGTGGCGTCCGATATGACGCCGTCGCGGCGGATACGCTCGACGAAGACGCGGGCATCGGGAATGAGCGCCTCTGCCTCTGCCGCGCGCATGCCGGCTACCCTGGCGCCGGCGCGCAGCCTGAAGGCACGCAATTCGAAACGCCGCCAGACCGAGCCCGGCCCGCCGAGCTCCTTGTCGCCGCCGAGCCGGTCCTCATAGTCCTTGCAGGCCTTGACGAGATCGATGTTGAGCAGCTTCGGGCCGAGCAGGGCGAGAACGACCGCCGAGCCGACGGTGCCGAAGATGTAGGTCACCGCGTAGGCGACCGGCATCGCGTCGAGATACTCCTTGGTCTGCTCGGGAGAGAGGCCGAGCCGGTTGATCGCATCCGTCGCCAGGCCCATCGAGGCCGAGATGGTCTGCGAGCCCGCATAGAGGCCGGCGGCGTAGCCGGGGTGGTAGCCGGCGATCTTGGCGATGATGACCGGAATCGCCAGGCAGAACACGGTGACGACGACCGCGAAGATCGCCTGCGGCGCGCCGTCCTTGGCGATGCCGCGTACGAATTGCGGCCCGACGCCGTAGCCGACCGCGAACAGGAAGATCAGGAAGAAGGTCGATTTGACGTTGGGCGAGACCGTGATGCCGAGCTGGCCGATGACGACGGCGGCGATCAGCGTCGAGGTCACCGCGCCGAGGCTGAAGCCCTTATAGGCGAAGCCGCCGACATAATAGCCGATGGCCAGCGACAGGAAGAGTGCGATCTCAGGGTAGCTGCGCAGGGTACTGGCGAACCAGTCGAACATGAGACTCTCCTGATCTGGCGAGGCGGCCTCGCGTTAGGCAGGCAAAGGCGGGCGCTAGGTCGCCCGCGTTTTCTTTCGGGCCGTCTCCTGGCCGCCGCTCTTCTTGCCGCCGACTCGGTCGACCTTGAGCAGTTTCAGGCCTCTGGCCTTCTCGTA
>NZ_JAWDID010000121.1:0-1688 GCF_032464875.1 Allobosea rubneri | reverse complement strand
GGCCGGAAGGGGAAGTTGGCTCTCTGATCAGTCGCGTGTTCCCCGTGGAAGAGGCCGGCCCGTGACGACTGTGACGTAGCCGTCGCGCCAATGATCCTTCCCGATCTCGTACGGATCAATCACGAAGCCTTCTGGTGTGTCGCAGAACCCCTTTTGCAACGTGGCTCGCGCTTGGGCCTGTTGAGCGTCCGCCAGCGAAGCGTAAACGCCAATGATCTTGTCGTCCGTTTCGCCTTCCCCGAGATCATGCGTGTGGAAGAGCAGAAATACGGTCGTCATCTACGCGAGCCCTTCCACGGACGGAGTACCCACCGCGTATCACGTCGCGAAAGCGGCGTCAGCAACGGGTCGAGAGCGGAAAGTCCCGCCAGGTCTCTGGCTTCTCTCCGAAGTCGGCGCTTTGGCCGCTCCATGGTTGGGTCCGACGAGTGGTGGATCACGCTTTTTCGCGGAGTGACCTTTCGGTCCCCAACCCGCCCTCGATCTCACCGCCCTTCGGTCCCCGGGGGACATCGCTCCGCCCTGCGACGGATCTCGGAAAGGCTGTCGGTTAGATCATGCTTGGACTGGCTCGTCCGTCCAGCGGAACGGCACACGGTCGATCCACATGCGATGCAGAATGACGGACAAGCGGCGGGCAACAGCGATCATCGCCTTGGCCATACCCCGACGCTTGGCGACACGCAGGCCCCACGCCTTCAGCGCCGAAGGCTTGGCCTGCGGTCGCAAGAGGACCAGTGCCGCCTCGAACAGTGCCGAGCGCAAAGTCTCGTCACCGTTCTTGGTGATCCTGCCGCGCCGGTCGATCTCACCAGATTGGTGCGTTCGCGGCGCCAGACCGAAATGGGCGCCGACAGAGCGTGAACGTTGGAAGCGAGCAGGCTCGTCAATCGCGGCACGATAGGTCAGGGCAATGAGGGGGCCAACGCCGGGTGCGCTCATCAGCAGGAGGCAGTCGTCATCGGCACGGGCCAGAGCCAGCATCTTTTTGTGCAGGCGGGCATATTGCTCACGAATGACTTGGCGTACCGCCAGCATTGGCTCGATGATCGTTTGCAATGATGGCACGTCCTCGATCAGCTCGAGGATGCGCTCTTCATAGCCAGCCCGCGTTACCATGCCGACCTTGAGGCCGAAATTGCGGAGCAGGCCGCGAATGCTGTTCTCGACATCGAGCAGCTTGGCCTGAAGGAAGCGCCGGCCGCTCAGCAGCGCTCTAATCTTCTGGCTGGCCAGCGTCTTGACGTGGACCGGGCGGTAGAGCCCGACCCGCATCATCTGCGCGATGCCACGCGCATCGTTGCGGTCGGTCTTGTTCGGCCGGGCGCTGAGAACCGCCTGGGCATGGCGGGTCTCGATGCAGATCACCGGAAAGCCTGCCTTCGCCAGACCGGCATAGAGCCATTGGCAGAGCGGGCCGGCTTCCAAGCCGACCCGCGAATAGTGGCCATTGCACCCTGACAGGAACGCGGCGATCGCCTCCGGCGAACTCTCTGCCTTGCCTTCCCGGATGATCGTTCCGCCTGCGTCCATCACGCAGACGCTCGTCGTCTTCACCGAAACGTCCAAGCCAACAAAGCACTCCATCGCTCTTCTCCCTGATCCGCTGGGCTGGATCGGTGGAGCCTAAAGCGCATCGGCCACCGCCGCATCGCATCCGCGACGCGAGCCCAATGGCCCAACCTTTT
>NZ_JAWDID010000120.1:0-1821 GCF_032464875.1 Allobosea rubneri | reverse complement strand
GCTTACGACCAGCAATGGTCAGGCGTTAGTTGGCACGAGATGTCCAGCAAACACCATCCTCGCCGGGTCGTGATACGTTGATGCCCAAGCTGCGCTTGCTGTTTTGATTGGCTGTCGACAGGTGCAAAGCGCTTCAACGCCGCTTTTGAACTTGAGCCGAAGACGGGCCGTACCATCTCCGGCTCCTCAATCGCCCGATGCGGTTCAAAGCAACAGAGAAATGATCTGTAGCACGGTGCCGAACGAGAGTCGCAGTTTATCACTAAGCCCCTGTCCACGAGCCATATACGCCTAGCGCTACCAGTGTGTGTTCTGGCGGATCATGGCTTGGCGAGGGCTGCGATGGCGGCGGCTGCCTTTTCCAGCAGATCTGCCGTATAGGGACCGCCTATTTCCTGTTCCGCCAAGGCCATTCGGCGGACCGCATCCACCGCTTCTCTAAGAGCTTGGTTGTAGCCGGCGGAGAAAGCTGCGGTTGCGGCAGGCCGAACTAGGTCGAGAATCTGAGCGCGATATTCCTCGGACGAGGTCTTCCATCGCAGATAGCGCTCGTCACGCATTACGTCGTGGAAGGCTTTTGCAGCGACTTTTACGGCTTCCTTGATCTGGAAAAACTTTCCCATAACCTCCCCTATGTGCAAGCGCCTTTTTTGGGGTCAAGATAAGCGCAAAGTTGGCACATCGGATAAATCCGCTTAGCTTTGCCCGAGGCATGCGAAATCACCGGCCTCGTCCACCTCATTTTTGATGTCTGCGGGCGGCAGGTCGTTCATCCTTGCGCGTGGTCGGAGGCTCGGGGAGAGGGCCCCAGCGCCGGGGATGCCACCACCGGCCAGTGCGTCTGTTGATCACGGCATTGCCAAATAGGCATTGCGACGAGCAGCCGTGATGACCGCGTCAACGTGCAACGATGGTTTCCATGCCGCCGCAGATACCTGTCTGATCAGTGCTGTCATGCCAGATTGGGTGTCTGACCAAGCTCCCTGTGGTTGAAAATGCCGGCTAGCAGTCCTCAACCTCACACCGTGATGTCTGTCGCCAGAATTGAGATAGTTCTCAATATCATGCATTATCGCAATGAGCTTTATGTCGGCCAATTCGTGCCGACCACCAATTGGCGCCTGATGCGGATCAGCTCGAATGTCTCGTTGTTGGCGGCGGTCCGGCTGGTCTGACGGCCGCAATTTATCTCGCCCGATTCCATTTGAACGTCGCGGCGTCGACGAAGGCAAGAGCCGGGCCCTGCAGATTGCTTGCACCCATAATTATGTAGGTTTCCCCGATGGAATTTCGGGTCTCGACGTCCTTAGGCGTATGCGCCTCCAGGCAGCTAGATACGGCTCTCCGATCATCGATGGCCGGATTCAGAAGTTAGACCGCGACGGTCCCGGATTTTCGGCCCGGGGACAGGGAATCGAGCTGAGACCACGGGCAGTTCTGATTGCTACCGGCGTGGCGAACAGGCGGCCTTCGATCGATGACGCACTTCACGCGGAAGCACTCAAGCTGGGACGGCTGCGCTATTGTCCGGTTTGCGACGGTTACGAAATCACCGATCAGGACGTAGCGGTTGTCGGTTCACATGCGCACGCGGCGCAGGAGTGCGAGTTCTTGAGGTCTTTCACCGACCGCGTCAGCCTTGTTCTCGACGGGCGCACTAGCCACGACGAGCGGATTGCCAAACATCTTGCAAGCTGTCCGTCGTCAGATGATTTGAGGCTGTTTCGATGTCTCAGGAACGGAGGCTCTGGCTCATCTGGGTTTGAGGTTATGCGGCCTTCAGCTGATGCTGCAAGCGTCTCTGCTGGATGGTCTGGCGCT
>NZ_JAWDID010000119.1:0-1887 GCF_032464875.1 Allobosea rubneri | reverse complement strand
GTTCCGCCTCGGTGCTCGCCCTGCCCGCCCCCGGCGAGACCGGCAGCTTCGAATTGCGCTTGCTCGGCGAGACCGATGGCAAGCCGGTGATCCTGCTGCGCCAGACGCTGACCACGACGGCACCGGAGGCGACGCTGGCCGCACCCCGCCGCGTCGGGCGTTCGCAGGCCCTGCCCGTTCGCGGCATCGGCCCCAATGGCGACCGCGACCGGGTCGTGCTGGCCAAGCCCGGCGAGCCGGTCGAGGCCGAGGGACCGAGCTTCTATCCGGCCGAGAATGTCGAGGACACGCTCGAGGCGCCGGCGGAGGCGGGCTTGTACGAGCTGCGCTATGTGATGAACGCGCCCCTCAGCGGGCCGCGCATTCTCGCCCGCCAGGAAATCGTCGTGGAGTGAGATCGTCGTGGAGTGAGGCAGCGCCCGGCGAATTTCCCGCGCGATCCCGGGAACCTTAATTCGCCACATTGCGTTGCTAGACACGATGCGTCGACCAGAAGAGTTCGGCTGGCTCCAGTCCTCGAGATCGAGAGACGAGCCCTTTCGCCGCGGCAAACTCAGAAGTTTGATCGCTGCCCGGTGCAGCGAACCGCTCCTCCTGCGTTCGACCTTTTCCACCCTGACTAACGCCCGGCCTAGCCGGGCGCCGATATGGATTCCAATGAAAAAACACACTGAGATCAACACCAAGAACAACCAGACCCAGCACAACGCCACGATCGCCATGACACCGCGGAGGGCCCACCCCGACTGGAAGCCGCAGCCCTGCGGTCTCAGCCGCGAGGAACTCCGCAAGATCGTCGCCGAGATCCTCGGATAAAGGAGGCAGCGATGAACGATCGCCGCCCGAGAACCCTGATGTCCCGCCCTGCCCCGCGGCCCCAGCGCGGCAACCTAGGCCCGGTCGCGCTGCGCCAGGCTTATGAGCGTTGCCTCACCCTGGCGCAGGCCGCAGCCCTAGCGGGCGACCGCATCGAAGCGGAACGCCATTACCAGCAGGCAGAGCACTACCTGCGCTCGCTCGCCGAGGAGCGCGCCGCCTGAGCGACTCCTTTCAGGTGTCGTGGTCGGGATGCTGGCGCGAGCGATACTCCGGCAGACCCGGCGCGATATCGTCCTCGGTACGTGAGCCTTCGAGCCGGCAGAGCTCGTCGAACCAGGCCGGCCTGCCCTCGATGCTGTAGGCATGGCTTGGTTGGAACGCCGCGGCATCGTCGAGGCTTCCAACCGAGACCGAGAGCGAGCCGAGGCTCGGATAGCTGAAAGTCAGCGGCGTGCCGCAATCGCGGCAGAAGCCGCGCTCGGCGACCTCCGACGAGTTGAAGATCGCCGGCCGGCCGCGCGTCCACTCGACATCGCCGATGCGCGAGCTGGCGAAGGCGCCGAAATAGCTGCCTGCCGCCTTCTGGCACATCCGGCAGAAGCAGACCGAAACCTCATGCGGCGGCGTCTTCAGACGATAGCGCACGGCGCCGCACTGGCAGCCGCCGGTCAGGATGGTCGGCATGGCTCTCCTCCTTCGCTGACGACAGGAGCGCATTCTTGACCGACAGGACGCGTCAGCAGAGCATGCATCGCCCTTCCTACAACCAGGCCCGGATCGCCAACCCTCGTTCTGAGGAGGCCCGCAGGGCCGTCTCGAAGGGCGCTCGCGCTGGCGCCGGAACCTCCTGGAGCATCCTTCGAGACGCGATCTGCGATCGCTCCTCAGGATGAGGCCTCAGGGAGGTATCGGTCAGACAAGCAGGCCGAAGCGCGGCACAAAACAAAAAAGGTTGGGCCATTGGGCTCGCGTCGCGGATGCGATGCGGCGGTGGCCGATGCGCTTTAGGCTCCACCGATCCAGCCCAGCGGATCAGGGAGAAGAGCGATGGAGTGCTTTGTTGGCTTG
>NZ_JAWDID010000118.1:0-2070 GCF_032464875.1 Allobosea rubneri | reverse complement strand
CCGCGCCAGCAATTGCCGCGCGCGCCGAACACCATCGGGGGCGATCCTGACCAGATCCTGACCTTTGGGCCGATCCGCATCCGCCGACATCTCGTCGACATCATCGTGCGCGCCGGGCGGATCGTCGGGGCCGATCCGACGCTGCTGATGGCGGTCGCCGACAAGGAGTCCTCTTTCGCCACCACGGTCCAGGCGAAGACCTCTTCCGCGACCGGACTCTACCAGTTCATCGAGCAGACCTGGCTTGGCGTCGTCTTCGAGTTCGGGCGCAAGCACGGCATGGTGGCCGAGGCTGCGCTGATCGCGCGCAATGGCCGGCAGTTCGTCGTCGCCGACGCCAATGAGCGCCAGCGCATTCTCGATCTCAGGCGCGAGCCCTATCTCTCGGCCCTGCTCGCAGCGGAGATGCTGAAGCGCGACACATTGCGGCTCGAAAAGGCGATGGGGCGCCATCTCACCGGCGGCGAAATCTACCTGATCCACTTCCTCGGCCCCGATGCGGCGCAGACCTTCATCGAGACGATGGAGGAGGCGCCCGGCGCCAGCGCGGCCGAATTGCTGCCGCGCCCGGCCCAGGCCAATCGGCCGATCTTCTATGCAGAGGCCGGCGGCGAGACCAAGACGCTCTCGGTCTCGGAGGTGCACAAGAAGTTCAACGAGATGATCAGAGTGCGCCTCGACCGCTACAAGGTGGTGCGCGGCGGCCCAGCGCCCGTAGCCCCAGCGCGACAGCCCTCACGCTAGGATTTGCCGACCCGGGCTTCCTGGCTCATGATCGTTGCCGTTGCGGCAATCCGGGAGCGGGTTATGGCGGCGGCGAAGAACCGGTTCGAACAGGTCGACGAGCAGCAACCGGATGCGATCACGCTGAGCCTTGGCCAGCGCGACGGCAAGACCTTCGGCAGGATTGCCTGTCCGGCTGAGCTCGCCGGCGGTCATCTTGTCAACGATTTCCTCAGCGACGAGCTGGAGCCGGTCGAGGCTTTCCGCTCGGCGGTCAGGCTGGCCAACGAGATCAAGGCGCCGATCGTCGTCGAGGACCGGCAGGGGCTCTGGCAGCACGATTGGGGCGTCCTCTACCGCGAGGACTGAAACCGGGCCTCACTCGATCCGGAAATACTTGATGCCGACGCCGAGCTTGCCGCCGATGCGGGACGCGTCCTGCCTTAGGCCCGGGAAGACATCGCCTGCCGGAGCGGGGTTCGGCCCGGACAAGGTCGGCAGAGGCGCGGGGCTGACCAGCGCTATCACCGCCTGCGGTCTGACCGGGGTTCCTGGCGCGGCCGTCGACTGGAGCCGGAGATTGAAGCTCGCCTTGCCGCCCTCGCGCCGCGTGAAGTTGGCGAGGTTGTAGACCAGCCCGTCATCGCCGACGAGCAGCACGGCGAGGTTCTGCTTCGGGTCGCTCTCGACCGTGCCGCTCAGCGTGTCGCCGCTCTTCATGGTGAAGGCGCCGATCTGCATGACCGGGCTGCGATCGATGCCGCGCCCGAGCTGGCGCAGGAAATCGGCCATCGGGCATTGCGCCGTCGAGATCGAACGCAGGCTGATCTGGGCTTCGAAGCCCTGGCTCCGTTTGAAGGCCGTGTCGAACGCGACGAAGGGCGGCGCTGAACTGCCGAAGCCCTCGATGGTCGCACGCCGGTCGCCGATCGCAGTCGGCCAGAGGAAGAAGCAGGCGCCGCCATCGTAAGTCGCGATGTAGCGCTCGATGCGCTCCGTCGGCGTGCGCGGCTCGGGGTCGAGCGTGTTCGTGGCGATTTTGGTCTCCGCTGACGCCGGGGGGGCGGCGACAGGGGGAACCGTGACAGGAGGAATGGTGACAGGCGGCAGTTGGGCCGCCGGTGGCACTTGGGCCTGGGCGGCCGCTGGAGGCTCCGCTCGGGCGGTATTCTGCGACGGCGCCGCGGGCGCCAGCGGCGGGACCGGCGGCTTCACGACCTCCGGCTCGGTGCGGGCACCGAGCGATGACGGCCTCACGGCGGAGAACGGGCGCTTCAGCGCCTCCTCGAGCTGGCGGGCCATGTCGCCCAGCTCGGCCTGACCGGCCGCAGCGGCATCGCGCGCGCT
>NZ_JAWDID010000117.1:0-2170 GCF_032464875.1 Allobosea rubneri | reverse complement strand
GGGGATGAAGGGCGTGGATACGATTGCGCGGATCCGGCGCGAGTTTTCGGTCCGGGAGAAGACGATCAAGGAGATCGCCCGCGAGCTGCACGTCTCGCGGAACACGGTTCGGAACGTGCTGCGCTCGGGGGCGACCTCGTTTGAGTATGAGCGGAACGTACAGCCGCAGCCGAAGATCGGGCCCTGGCGCCCTGAGCTGGATCGGCTGCCGATGGCGAACGACGGCAAGCCGGCCCGCGAGCGCCTGACGCTGACCCGGCTCTTCGAAGAGCTGCGGGATCTCGGCTACTACGATGCCGTTCGCCGCTATGCGCGAGGCTGACGCCGCGAGCAATCCGCGGTCACGGCGGATGTCTATGTGCCTTTGAGCTTTGCGCCCGGCGAAGCCTATCAGTTCGACTGGAGCCACGAGATCGTCGTCATCAATGGCGCGACGACGCAGGTGAAGGTGGCGCATGTCCGGCTTTGTCACTCGCGCATGCTGTTTGTGCGGGCCTATCCGCGCGAGAGCCAGGAGATGGTCTTCGATGCCCATGACCGGGCCTTCGCCTTCTTCAAGGGCGCCTGCACGCGCGGCATCTACGACAGCGTGAAGACCGCGGTGGAGACGATCTTCGTCGGCAAGGAGCGTGCCTAGAATCGCCGCTTCCGCGACCGCTTCTTCAACGTCGTCGATCTCGTCAACAAGCTCGAGGCAGAAGCCCGCGCCGGCCGCCAGAGCCGCATGGCCGACTATCTCGCACGCATGGACCCCGCAGCGGTGGGGCCTGTTCGAAATCAGGAGGGTGGAGGGTTTCGTCGAGGTGTTCGCTGCACAGCGCGCCTCGAGAATGAGGGGGCAAAACTGATCCACTCCGGAATTCATGCGTAGAATGCATGGCGGATGAGCCGAGGCTGCCTCACGATTTCACGCTTTAATCACGATCTTACGGCTTGCTCGATATCAGTTCCGGCGCCGCCGGATTGCCTGCCCGAACGGATCGCAATGCCTCCCCCGCCCTCAGCCTCCGCGGCCGATGCTGATGCCCTTGTCAGGGCTTCGAACCCGGCGCAGAACGTTCCGGCCGCATCCGCCGGCGTGACCGACAACCCCCTTGTCGCGATCGGGCTCATCCTTGCGAGCACCCTGTTCTTCGCCGCTGGCGACGTCACGGCGAAACTGCTTACTGGCAGCCTTCCGGGATTGCAGGTGACGTGGCTCCGATACGTCGTGTTCGCCCTGTTGGTCGTGCCGACGACGCTGCTCATTCGTGGCCGCAGCGGTCTGGACACGAAGTCTGTCGGAATGCAGTCGCTGCGGGGCCTCGCTGTCGCCGGATCCGCTGTGCTCTTTATCCTCGGCCTGACGCTGCTCCCCGTTGCCGAGAACACCGCGATCAATTTCATCTCACCGATATTCATCACGGCGCTCTCGATTCCGCTGCTTGGCGAGAAGGTCGGCATGCGCCGCTGGGCTGCCGCTGCGGTTGGCTTCGCCGGCGTGCTGATCGTAGTGCAGCCGGGCGGATCCGGCTTCAGTGCCGCGGCCCTGCTCCCGATCGGCGCCGCCATGTCTTGGGCGGTCGCCGCGATCGTGACCCGGAAAATGCACGCCGAGCGGCCCGAGGTCACGCTGGCCTGGTCCGCGATCATCGGCCTCATCGTCCTATCCCTGGGAGTTCCCTTCGTCTGGAAGAGTATAGCGCTGCACGAGATCGGCATCGGCGTCCTCATGGGGCTGTTCTCCACGGTCGGCCACAGCCTGGTCATCCTCGCATTCAGGAAGGCCCAGGCATCGGTGCTGGCGCCCTTCTCATATGTGCAGCTCGCATCCTCCTCTCTGCTCTCGTTCTTCCTTTTCGCAGCCGTCCCGCAGGCCATGACCTTCCTCGGCGGCGCCGTGATCGCTGCAAGCGGGCTCTATACCGCCCATCGCGAAAGGATCCGTGCGAAGGCGGGACGCAACTTGCGAGCGGTTTGACAAGCTGGAAGCGCGCCTTGCTCACCGCGCAGCTGCCTGACGCATAACGGACGCTTCGAGCGACAACAGCTTTGCCGGCAGGCGCCGATGTTGTTGAAAAAGTCGGCGTTGCTGCGGGCGTGAAGTCCTGATTCAGTCGCCCTTGCGGAGGGCGGCGCGATGATGGGCGAGCGGCAGGTGGCGCAGGAGGCTCTGTTCTACGAGTTCAGC
>NZ_JAWDID010000116.1:0-2207 GCF_032464875.1 Allobosea rubneri | reverse complement strand
CCAGTACATCGACCTGCCGCAGCTTCGCGACGATCTCTTCGGGCTTGTGGCGCTTCTTCGGCATGGCGGTCCTCCTGTCTGCCAAAAGACATACTTCAGGGTGGACCAATTCAACGGGGGTGGATCACCTCCAGCCAGGAGGCAACATAGGTTGTCGGGATACCGCAGCAGGAGTTCGTCGCAGCCATCAGCACAGGGGAGAACAAGATGGGCAATCTAGAGCGAGCAATTGAAATTGCCGCGGCGGCCCATGCAAGCCAGACCGACAAAGCCGGTGCGCCGTACATCTCGCACCCGCTTCGGGTCGCGCTCGGCTTTATCCGGGCTGGCGACGAAGAGCGCGCAATCATCGCCGTACTTCACGACGTAATCGAAGACAGTGCCCTGACCGCGGCGGACCTGCGGCGCGAAGGCTTCTCACAGGCGATCGTGGAAGCTGTTGAAGCGCTGACCAGGCCGAATGAGGAGACCTATCGCGACTTCATTTTGCGCGCCGCTTCGAACGAGCTCGCCCGCCCGGTGAAGGTCGCTGATCTTAAGGACAATCTGAGCAGGGCGCGACTGGCTCACCTCCCGGCCGACGAGCGAGAAAAGCTGCTCGCGAAGTATGATGGAGCCTTGAAGATACTAGGCGAGTAATCCCCTTCCCTACTAGGCTCTTGCCATGAAATGCACTCTCGGGCTCAATGACCGACATGCCAGAGAAGCCCGTTGTCGAAATCCCAGTCGTCAGCGTCTCAAAGATCACCGTCAGCGGTGATCCCAAGGAAGGCGCCTTGGTCAAATTCGAAACGGAAGCCGACGCTGACGTTGAATTGATACTGCCGCCGGCGGCGCTTGCTCAGCTTGAAGCTTTGCTCGCTCGCGCCGCGAAGGAGCAGGCCAAGCATCAGCCCCGGCAGTGATCCGCCCCAACACCTTCACGCTACTGACTTTGATCTGCGCGCTCGTCGCAGTCGGCGCGTGGGGGGTGGTTGGTTGGGGCTTGGCGGCGACGAAGATGGCGACCGCAATCGCGGCGCCAGCGGGCTTGCCTACCCAAACGGGTGATGCGACGTTTGGCGTGTGGTGGCAGATGGACAGCGCGGCGCGACGCGCGTGAGGTTGCCTTGGCTATTGCTTCTACACTACCGGAATTCGTATGCGACGAATGCGGTGCCGCCGCAATCGAGATTCCGGAATGGACCGACGACCAGACTGTGCTTAGCTGCCAAGATTGTGGGAAGCCGATCGGAGCGATTGGGCATCTCCTCGAACTGCTTCAAGAGGCATCGGTGGACAATGAGAACCTGCCCTCTGACGATGAGCAGAACGCCGCTGCCCAACTTCCGTCTCGCATTTTGAGCTGAAACTTTCCGCCTGCGGGTCGTTCGGTAGAATGAGACTCACCCCCAGCACCGTGCTACAGATCATTTCTCTGTTGCTTTGAACCGCATCGGGCGATTGAGGAGCCGGAGATGGTACGGCCCGTCTTCGGCTCAAGTTCAAAAGTGGCGTTGAAGCGCCTTGCACCTGTCGACAGCCAATCAAAACAGCAAGCGCAGCTTGGGCATCAACGTATCACGACCCGGCGAGGATGGTGTTTGCTGGACATCTCGTGCCAACTAACGCCTGACCATTGCTGGTCGTAAGCGGAGCCGCACGTCGGAGACGATCCTCGCTGCAATCTCCGTCTCCATATCGAAGCCGCGGCTCACCCTCAGATCGGCCTCATAGATGCCCGACCAGATGATCGCGGCCGTTTCGCTGTCTATGAGGCGGCTAGTGACTCTGAGCTTGCCCTCGCTAGCGCGGATCGTGCCCTCGAGGAGGCGCCGGCGAGATTGGCTGTGGGCCGAAGCGGTAGAAAGTGCGAAAGCTGCTGAAGGCTCGCTCCGAGAGATCATTATCTCCTCATTTGGGGCAAGCTGCGTGACGATTTCGTCTTCAAGTTCTGCCGCGAACATCTGCACTTCGGCCCTTCCTGTCAGGTTGACAAAGGGCTTCACGAGAAGTGACGGACGTGCTTGGCCCATTGGTACTGCCGGTGGCAGCGAGGCAACCAGCGCTATGACGGCGACAAACAAGCCGATCACCAGCGCTCCGGCGGAGCTGACAAGCCAGTGGCTTTTCAGCCTATCTATCATTCGTGGTGCTTGGACGCTCGGCTGGAGAATGGAAGTCGAGATCGGCTCTGGGTCACTTTGATCGCTCACCCGCCATCGAAA
>NZ_JAWDID010000115.1:0-2537 GCF_032464875.1 Allobosea rubneri | reverse complement strand
GCCAGGGGCCGGGGCGGCGCCCGGCGTCGGCACGCTTCCCGGAGCCGGCGGCTGCTGGCTCTGCGTCTGCTGGTTCTGCTGCGCGACCTGCTTCTGCTTCTCCATCTGCGGCACGCCGTAGAAGAACTGCCAGCCGAGCAGCACGACCACGGAGAGCGTGATCGCCAGGAGCAGATTACGGTTTTCTTCTTTCATCTTCATGGTCGAAAACGGGTCTCGCTGTCGGCCCTGGCGGGCTTCTCGGGAAGGGGGCGTTTGCCGGAAGGCGGGCCGCGACGGTTGCCGCCGGGGCGGGCGCGGTCGAGCGCGACCGAGAGGTCGGCGACCATGGCGCGAAAATCGGCGGCGATCGTTTCGGGACGGGCGACGACAACGACGTCGCAGGAGCGATCGAGCTGCTCGGCCAGAGCGAGCTTGGCTGCGGCGCGCAGGCGCCGGCGGATACGGTTGCGCTCGACCGCACCGCCGACCTTGCGCGAGGCGGTGAGGCCGAGTCTGAGTCCGGCTTCGGCAGCGTCGCGCCGCTGATCGTTGACCTGCACGGTGAAGGCAGGCGAACGAAAACGGCGGCCATGCTCGGCCGCCGCGAGAAAGTCCCTGCGTTGCGTCAGACGGGCGATGCGCATGGCGTTTGGCCAGTCTTCACGAAACCGGCGCGCCGGGAGCGCGCGCCTCACCTCATCAGGCCGACAGGCGCTTGCGGCCGTGGGCGCGACGGGCAGCGATGACCTTGCGGCCACCCTTGGTCGCCATGCGGGCACGGTAGCCGTGGCGACGCTTGCGAACCAGCTTGCTGGGTTGATAGGTTCTCTTCACGGTCCGTCTCCGGGGCCTTGTCTCAGCGTAGCGACCACAGCTCTCGAAGAGAAAGCCAAGGCCAGCCAAGCCTGTCATGCAAAAGGTTCCGCGCCGCCGTTGGGCTGCACAGGTCGCGGGCTTATGGCGGAAGGGGAGACCCGAGTCAATGCCGAAACACCTGTGTCGCAGCAGCGCAGGGATGGTTTTCCAGTCGACTTGCTGGGAAGGCGACTTGTCGAAAGCCGACTTGCGCTCGCGCCTCACTTCACCGATATAGCCGGCGGGAGGTTGGCGAGGGACGTCTCACTCGCCAACCCGGTCAGGTCCGGAAGGAAGCAGCCGTAACGAGACCGAACGGGTCTTCGTCCAGCCTCCCACCTGCCGCCTCGCGCGGCGACGCATCTGTGGCGCGGTTCCTGATATGGTCAGGCCCGGCGGATGCAAGGCGCCGTTGACCGCCGCGCCGCGATTGGCGAAAGCAATGGCATGACCGACGCGACCGTCCCCGCCGACGAGCCGGGCTTCCCTGGCCTTGCCCCCGCGCCCGCCGCCGCTGCGAGCCAGCCGGCCGGCTATCGCGTGCTCGCCCGCAAGTACCGGCCGGCGCATTTCGGCGACCTGATCGGCCAGGATGCCATGGTCAGGACACTGACCAATGCCTTCGCGGCCGGCCGCATCCCTCAGGCCTGGATGCTGACCGGCGTGCGCGGCGTCGGCAAGACCACGACGGCCCGCATCCTGGCGCGCGCCCTGAACTACCAGAATGCCGACGGCACGGGCGCGCCGACCACCGACCTTTCGAGCTTCGGCGTGCATTGCCAGGCGATCGTCGAGGGCCGGCATATCGACGTGATGGAGATCGACGCCGCCTCCAATAACGGCGTCGACAATGTCCGCCAGATCAACGACGCCGTGCGCTATGCGCCGACCAGCGCGCGCTACAAGGTCTACATCATCGACGAGGTCCACATGCTCTCGGGAGGCGCGTTCAACGCCTTCCTGAAGACGCTGGAGGAACCGCCGCCGCACGCCAAGTTCATCTTTGCCACCACGGAAATCCGCAAGGTGCCGGTGACGGTGCTGTCGCGCTGCCAGCGCTTCGACCTTCGCCGCGTCGATGCCGGCCTGCTGGTCGGCCATCTCGGCGGCATCTGCAAGGCCGAGGGCATCGAGGCGGAGGACGAGGCGCTGGCCGCGATCTCCCGCGCCGCCGAAGGCTCGGTGCGCGATTCGCTCTCGATCCTCGACCAGGCGATTGCCCATGCCGGCGGCAAGATCACGCTGGAAGAGGTCCGCACCATGCTCGGCCTCTCCGACCGGGCCAGGGTGATCGACCTGTTCGAGCAGGTGATGAAGGGCGACATCGCAGCCGCGCTCGGCGAGCTCCGGGCGCAATACGATGCCGGCGCCGACCCTGCCGTCGTGCTCTCGGACCTCGCCGAATTCAGCCATCTGGTGACGCGCCTGAAGCTCGTGCCCGATGCTGCCAAGGACAACAGCCTGAGCCAGGCGGAGCGGACCCGCGGCGCCGATTTCGCCCAGCGCCTGTCGATTCGCGTGCTCGCACGCGCCTGGCAGATGCTGCTGAAGGCGATCGCCGAAGTGCGCCAGGCCGACCGCCCGGTGATGGCGGCCGAGATGGCGCTGGTGCGCCTCGCCCATGCCGCCGACCTGCCGACGCCTGACGAGGTGCTGCGGATGCTGCGTGACGGGAATGGTGGGGCCGGCAACGGCAATGG
>NZ_JAWDID010000114.1:0-2541 GCF_032464875.1 Allobosea rubneri | reverse complement strand
GGACTAAGCCGCTCTCGCGGCGGGGCACTGCGGCGCGGTCATTACTGAGATTTCGCCCGTGAGGCGCTGCATCCGAGGATTTTGGGGTCCTTTCCCCTGATCCTCGGAGGTCTCCATGATCGATCCCGTCACAGTCACCCCGCTGCGCCAGCGGATGATCGAGGACATGACCATCCGCCGGTTTGGCGAGCATACGCAGCGCGATTATGTGCGGCAGGTGCGTGAGTTCACGGCCTTCCTCGGCTTGCCGCCGGACCGGGCCGGGCCGGAAGATCTGCGGCGCTATCAGCTTCACCTGGCTTCGCTCGGCGCCAGCTATGCCCGGATGAACCTGGCCTGCACGGCGCTGAGGTTCTTCTTCCACGTCACGCTGGGCCGTACCGGCTTCGGCGACCGCATGGCGCGGATCCCGACGCCCGATCGCCTGCCGGTAGTGCTTGATACGCAGGAGGTGGCGCTGCTGCTGGCCCACGCGCGGAGCGTGAAGGACCGCGCGGCGCTCAGCATTGCCTATGGCTGCGGCCTGCGGGTCTCGGAGATCGCCAACCTCAAGGTCGCCGACATCGACAGCGCCCGCATGGTGATCCGCGTCGAGCAAGGCAAGGGCCGCAAGGACCGCTATGTCATGCTCGCGCCCGACCTGCTCGATCTGCTGCGTCAGTGGTGGCGGGTGAAGCGGCCGCGCGGCTGGCTCTTTCCCGGGCAGCAGCCGGGCCAGCCGATCACGACGCGCCAGCTCAACCGGGCCTGCCATGCCGCAGCCGAGGCCGCCAAGCTCGACAAGCGCGTCTCCATGCACACGCTGCGGCATAGCTTCGCGACGCATCTGCTGGAGCGGAAGACCGATATCCGCGTGATCCAGGTCCTGCTCGGCCACAGGAAGCTCGACACCACCGCCGTCTATACCCGCGTCGCGCTGAAGACCCTGCGCGAGGTGACCAGCCCGCTCGCGCTGCTGGCGCCGCCGCCACCGCCATAGCGATCCCGCGCCGATCGTGGCGCGGCCTGCGCTGGAGGTCGCGGACATCCTGAACCGGCATGGCGAGGCCTATCTCGCGCGACACCGGCTCAGCCGCGGCCAGCTCAAGGTGATCGGTGCGATCCGGGCCTGCCGCACGGCTGCGCTCGGCGGCCATGTCATGCGGTGCGGCGACTGCGACCACGCGACGATCGCCTACAACTCCTGCCGCAACCGGCACTGCCCGAGATGCCAGGGCGCGGCTGCGAGGGACTGGCTCGCGGCCCGCCAGGCCGACCTGCTGCCCGTGGCTTACTACCATCTCGTCTTCACCCTACCGGCACCGATCGCGGCCATCGCCTTCCAGAACAAGGCCACCGTTTACGGCCTGCTGTTCAAGGCCGCGGCCGAGACGCTCACCACCATCGCGATCGATCCCCGGCATCTCGGTGCCCGCATCGGCTTCACCTCGGTCCTGCACACATGGGGATCGGCTATGACCCATCATCCCCATCTCCACATCATCGCGCCCGGTGGTGGCATGTCCCCGGACGGCGCGCACTGGATCTCGTGCAGGCCCGGCTTCTTCCTGCCCGTGCGCGTGCTCTCGCGCCTGTTCCGCAGGCTCTTCCTCAAAGGGTTCGCCGCTTTGCATGCGGCCGGGCAGATCGCCTTCCATGGCAATCTCGCGTCGCTCGCCGATTCCAAGAGCTTCGCCGCCATGCTGGCGCCGCTGCGCCGGGTCGACTGGGTCGTCTACGCCAAGCGCCCCTTCGGCGGACCCGAAGCCGTGCTGGCCTATCTCGCCCGCTACACCCACCGTGTCGCCATCGCCAACAGCCGCCTCGTCGCCATGGATCGGCACGGGGTGACGTTCCACTGGAAAGACTATCGCGCCCGCTCCGTCGGCAAGGTCTGGCGCAAGACCATGACACTGACGGCCCACGCGTTCATCCGCCGCTTCCTGCTCCACGTCCTGCCCGACGGCTTCCACCGCATCCGGCATTACGGCCTGCTCGCCTCCGGCCGGCGCGCCGACACGATCGCCCGCATCAGGCAGATCATCGCGGTAGCTGCCCCGGACAACATCGCCAGGGACGATGTCCCAGTCGCCACAGAGCAACCCGGGCAGGCCCCTGAACCGCATCCGCCATGCGCATGCTGCGGCGGTCGCATGATCCTGGTCGAGCGCTTCGCGCCGGGCACAGCGCCGCGCACCATCCTCGCCGTCAGGATCGACACCTCATGAACATGGCGCCGGGACGACAACCAGATAGACCACTACCGATCTCAGCCACAGAGCGGGCGATCCCGTTCGGCTCGATGGCGGAAATAAAGGTTGTGGCGGTCACGGATCGATCGCGAACGCAGCCAAATGCGGGCTCCGGGGCATCTCGGTCGGAGCATCCCGCCGACGTCCCGCGCCTCGCACGATCCCGCCGACCAGGCGGCGCGGCGAAATCCCCATAGCGCACGGCCCTGGGCCGCGGCTTCCTCCCCTGGAGGCTTTCGAACACCGGCCCTCAGCCCGGTCCGAACCCATGCGCATGGGCCGGCATCCGAAACCCTTCACAAAAGCGGAC
>NZ_JAWDID010000113.1:0-2567 GCF_032464875.1 Allobosea rubneri | reverse complement strand
CGATCCGGAGCCGGCGCGGCTGCGCAATCCAGACCAGCTCCGCCGCGCCGCCTCCTCGCCGCGAAGCATACTCAAGGGGTCAACATTGGACGCCGATCGGGGGGCAACTTTGCGGGCCGTTTGACACCACGCGCGATCTGCTCTTTGGGAACCCATCTGTTCTCCCGCTGTTGGGAATGAAGCAGCGCAGGAGCAAGCATGGCCGCTCAGATTGATCTCACCTCACTCTGGCACGGCGCTTTCGAGCGGCATCGGCGTAACGCCCGCTCCGTTGCGTCGAACAGGCGGAAGCGCTCGACCAATCCATTGCCGGGTGATCGCGATAGAGGTTCAACCAGCGTGATGGCTGCCCTGGCTGGCTCGCTCGGCCTGCTGCTCGCATTTCTGCTGGCGACGGGTGTTGGAGCCCGAAGCGCACGCGATCGGCATTATGACGGTAAGGCCGTCTCGCGAAGCGACCAGGGAAACCAAGCCTCCGCTCCCACCGAAATACCTTTCCCAGGCTGGAAGGAGATTTTTCGGCGCACTTACTTCGAAGTCGGGCGCGACCGCGTCCTGGCTGTCGCTGCTGGCGTGACCTTCTATGGCCTCTTGGCACTTTTCCCGGCGCTGACGGCTTTCGTGTCGCTCTATGGCCTCGCGGCCGATCCCGGAACCATCGCCGGTCACTTCGCCCTGTTGGATGGTTTCCTGCCGGCGGGCGCTCTCGACTTCCTCCGCGATGAGGTTGCTCGAATCCGCAGCAGCGGCGGCGCAACGCTTGGTTTGGCATTCTTCATCAGTCTCGCCGTTGCGATCTGGAGCGCCAATGCCGGCGTGAAGGCCTTGTTCGACGCACTGAACGTGGCCTATGGCGAAGATGACAAGCGAGACTTCTTCAAGCTCAACGCAATCTCGCTCGCCTTCACCCTCGGAATCCTGCTGTTCCTCCTGACGGCCCTGGGAGCGATCGCGGTGCTTCCCGTGGTTCTCGACTATCTCTATCTCGGCACCTTCAGCGAATGGCTCATCTCGGTCGGGCGCTGGCCGGTGCTATTCATTGTCCTCATGGCCGCTCTCGCCATCCTCTATCGGCTCGGCCCGAGCCGCGACGATGCCCAATGGCGCTGGGTCAGCCCAGGCGCCCTCTTCGCCGCAATTTCCTGGATCGCGGGCTCGATCGCATTTTCCTGGTACGTCGCCAATTTCGCCGACTACAACAAGACTTACGGCACGATCGGCGCGGTGATCGGCTTGCTGACGTGGATCTGGCTCTCCGCGACAATCTTGCTGATTGGAGCGGAATTGAACTCCGAGGCCGAGCGGCAGACAGATCGAGACACGACGAAGGGGCCGGCAATGCCTATCGGCCTGCGTGGGGCCGACGCCGCAGACCGAAAGGACTGAGCGATACGGTTGTCGAGCGGGCGGCGCCCTAATGCCCATCCAGGTTCAGGGTCACCGAATACACTTCCGCGCCGGCTGAGTTTTTCACGGTGACCGCCAGTTCCATATGATCTCCGTTCGGGAGCTTTTCGCGGTTCAACCCGGATAGGAGTTCCTTGGCGGCGTTCTTCGCGGCCTGATCGTCGGGCAGGTCAGTGCCCTCGTCGTCCAGCTCGACATGTCCGCCGTCTCGGGTGTGGAAGAAGTACTTGGGCATGTTTGTGAAATGCGATTCACAGCCCGGTGTTCCGACGCCATCTCAAATTTTGGAGCTGCGTCGAAGGTGCAGATAGTCGGGATCGAATTCAGCCAGTTCGCACAGGCCATTCCAGTCGAGAATGGTCAGCCGGCTTGAACGGACCCGAACCAGCCCAGCCTGCCGGATTTCGCGCAGTTTCTTGTTCATGTGGACGGTGGACAGTCCGAGCGCGTCGGCAATTTCTGACTGTGTGAGAGGCAGCTCGCATGTGACGCCGTCGGATAGCCCGATCGCGGTCATCTTGGTGATGAACTCGCAAAATAGATGAGCGATACGGCTCGGGGCCGAACGTCGGCCAATCCCGACCATCCACTCGCGATAGATGGAGGCCTCAACAAGGGTTTCGCGCCAGAATGCTTCGGCGATCCGGTAATAGGAACGCGTCAAGGATTTAACCGCCTCATGCGGGATGAAGCCAACGGTCGCCGGAGTCAGCGTTCCCAGATTGTGATCCATCTGCTCGACGAGCAGAGAATGAATATCCGGAATGTCGCCAGGAAGGTGCAGAGACAGGATCTGGCGCTGCCCGTCGCCGACAATCTTGTAGCGGCAGACCAGCCCTTCCGAGACGAGGCAGCACTGCTTGGTGCGCTCACCTTCGCTGACGATGTCCTGGCCGCCCTCGAAACGCTTCAGGGTCAACGGCAGGCGAAGCAGCTGTTCGCGCTCTTCGAACGGAAGGGGGGAGCTGGTCTCGAGCTTCCGAACCAGTCCTTGCAGATATTGTTCTTTATCCATCGGCCCTCTTCGGAATGAGGTGTCCGTCGTCAGATGATTTGAGGCTGTTTCGATGTCTCAGGAACGGAGGCTCTGGCTCATCTGGGTTTGAGGTTATGCGGCCTTCAGCTGATGCTGCAAGCGTCTCTGCTGGATGGTCTGGCGC
>NZ_JAWDID010000112.1:0-2797 GCF_032464875.1 Allobosea rubneri | reverse complement strand
GTGACAGGCCCTCCGGCGACAGGCCCGGCGGCCGAGGGCCCCGCCCCGGCGGCGGCAAAGGTGGCCCGCCGCGTTCCGGCGGTGGCGGCCGCGACCGGCGTGGCTGAGGCGGGCATGATGCCGAAAAGTGGGCCCCGGTTTTCGGATGACATCATGCCCATCCGACACGTGGCGATCTGATGCGGATCGTCGGCGGCCGCTTCGGCGGGCGGCCCCTCGCCAGTCCGAAGCCGGGGATCGGCGCGATCCGCCCAACTTCGGACCGGCTGCGGGAATCGCTCTTCAACGTGCTGGCGCATGGCTATGACGACGCCGTCGCCGGCGCGCGGGTGCTCGACCTGTTCGCCGGCACCGGCGCGATGGCCTTCGAGGCCTTGTCGCGCGGCGCCGCTTTCGCCCTCCTGGTCGATGACGGGGCGGAGGCGCGCGGGCTGATCCGCGAGAACCAGATGAATTTCGGCCTCGCCGGGGTCAGCCGGATCTTCCGGCGCGACGCGACGAAGCTCGGGCCGATCAGCGCGATGCCGCCCTTCGACCTCGTCTTCTGCGACCCGCCCTATCGCAAGGGGCTGGGCGAAAGGGCCCTCGCCTCGGCGCGCGAAGGCGGCTGGCTCGCCAAGGACGCGCTGGTGCTCTTCGAGGAAGCCGCCGGCGCGGAGATCGCCCTACCCGAAGGCTTCGAGGAACTGGATCGCCGGGACTATGGCGAGACGCAGGTGCGGTTTCTGCGGGCAGTGTGAAAGCGCTGGAACGCGAGTCATACCGGACGGAGCGAAGCGAATATCTGGGCCCCATGCCGGAGCTTTGCCGATTTAGGTTCCGGATGGGTCCCAGCTCTCCCTGCGGTCGCCCGGGACGACAAGAGCTTACTAGCCTCTCGAATGATAATCCGCGTAGGCAGTCGCCGACACCGGGCGGCGAGCGGGGATAATTTACACCTTATCCCCAGCCTGATTTTCGCGCTTAGTATCCGTATCCGTCCCGGAGATGCGCACGGATGCTTCCCAAACAATCGCTTTCCCAATCAAGCCGCCCAAGGCCGCTAAGCGCTCGCGCGCTGGCCTGCTACATTGCAGGCGAGCGCATGATGGCGGCCTTCGCCCGTCTTCAAGCGTTCACCGAAAAGGCCGGCTTCAACCCCGACCAGCCGCGTGCGCCTGGAGGTGGCCGTGGCAGCGGCCCCGGAGGTGGTCAATGGATCTATGTCGAGGGCTATGCCCAAGGTCGACAGCCGCGCATCGGCGACAATGGCGGGCCGCCATTGGATCCACCGCAGCCTCCCAAGGAGCCGAAGGATAAGCCCTCTCGTTTGCAGGCTGCCAAGACGCTCGCGAAGCAGCTCCTGCGGCGCGCCGGCCCGATTGGCGCTCTCCTCACCGCGATCGAGGTAGCTGAGCACTATTCTGAAATCCCTTCGATCACGTCCTATCAGGATGCGCCGAAAACACTTTCAGAGCTCCAGCAAAATGCCGGCAAGCGGCGTCCGGGTTATGAGGATCATCACATCGTCGAGCAAGGGGCTGGCGGACACGAAGGATTCTCACGCTCGCAGATCGACAGCTCTGATAATGTCGTCAGCGTGCCGAAATACAAGCATCATGAGATCACGGGCTGGTACAATACGAAAGACCCCCAGTTTGGTGGCCTTACGCCTCGCGAATATCTGCGCGGCAAGGACTGGGCCGAGCAAGTGCGGGTCGGACACTACGCGATGAGGAAATTCGGAGTGCTGAAATGAGCCTTTCCAAGCTCAAGCCCCTCTCAACGAGCGAACTCAAGCTACTCTTCGAACAGCTCTGCATCGAGCAATACAATGCCTTGGAACGCGATGAGATTGCCGCCTTCAACCGGCGCTATGACCGGATTCAGGCGATCCAAGATGAACTGAAGTCCCGCCCCGGGGACCAGCGCCGTGTCCTCATGGAACTGTTCGGTCATCGCAACATGCAAGTGCGGCTGACGGCTGCTCACGCCACACTCGCTCTCGACACTCTCGCGGCGCGCCGCGAGCTTCGGGCTATTGCCGACTCGAAATGGTATCCACAGGCTGCCAATGCCAGCATGGCTCTCGATAGCCTCGACAGCGGATTCTACAAGCCGACTTAGCGTGGTCGTCGCCCTCACCTTCTCCCGAACAGCTTCTCGATATCGCTGAGCTTGAGCTCGACATAGGTCGGGCGGCCGTGATTGCACTGGCCGGAATTCGGCGTCGCCTCCATCTCGCGCAGCAGCGCGTCCATCTCCTCCGGCCGCAGGCGGCGCCCGGCCCGAACCGAGTTGTGGCAGGCCATGGTCGCCAGCACATGGTCGAGCCGCCGTTCCAGGGAGCCGGCATCGCCATGTTCGGCCAGCGCATCGGCGACGTCGCGGACGATGCCCTGGAGATTGCCGCCGGCGATCGCGGCCGGCGCCTCGCGCACCAGCACGGCGCCGGGGCCGAAACTCTCGATAACGAGGCCGAGCGAGGCGAGATCGGGGGCGGCCGCGTTCAGTCGGTCGGCGTCGACCGGGTCGAGCTCGACCACCTCCGGCAGCAGCAAAGGCTGGCGGGCGATGCCGCTCTTCTCCCGCTCGGCCTTCAGGCGCTCATAGACCAACCGCTCATGCGCGGCGTGCTGGTCGACGATGACCATGCCGTCCCGGGTCTGGGCGATGAGATAGGTGCCGTGGACCTGGGCGCGGGCGGCGCCAAGCGGCCGGTCGAGCGCGTCCTGCGCCGGCTCGGCGAGATGCGCGCGGGCATCGGCCGAGGGCATGGCAAAATCGGAAAAGCCCGACTGCAGCGGTTCTGCCCGCG
>NZ_JAWDID010000111.1:0-3403 GCF_032464875.1 Allobosea rubneri | reverse complement strand
GGCCCCCCGCCGCATCGCCCGGGCGATATCGACGAGGCGATCCTCTACGGCGCCCATCCGGTGATCGAGGCGCTGCGCAATCCACAGCGGCGCTTCCGCAAGCTTCTCGTCACCGAGAACGCCCTGAAGCGTCTCACCGAGGAGATCGGCGAATTGCCGATCGCGCCCGAACTCGTGCGCCCCTCCGAGATCGACCGTCTGCTGACGCCCGATTCGGTGCATCAGGGGCTCTATCTCGTCTGCGATCCCCTGCCCTCGCCCGATCTCGACTCGCTACCGGACGACGCCGTCGTCCTCGCGCTCGACCAGATCACCGACCCGCACAATGTCGGCGCGATCCTGCGCTCGGCGGCGGCCTTCGCGGTCGCGGCGGTGATCGTCACCGTCAGGCACTCGCCGGCGGCGACAGGCGTGCTCGCCAAATCGGCCTCCGGCGCGCTCGAGCACGTCCCGCTGATCGCCGTGAAGAACCTTGGCGACGCGCTCGACAAACTCGGAAAGCGCGGTTTCCTGCGCGTCGGCTTCGATTCGGAAGGGGATGTCTCGCTCGACGACGTCGCCCTGCGCCGGCCCCTCGTCATGGTCATGGGCGCCGAGGGCAAGGGCCTGCGCCAGCGCAGCCGCGAACTCTGCGACCACCTCGCCCGGCTCGACATGCCCGGCGCGATCAAGAGCCTCAACGTCTCCAACGCCACCGCGATCGCGCTCTACGCCGCAACACGGCAGCGCTGAGCCCGCTCAGCGCTTCCCGGCCGGGAGCCGCCTCTCGCTGGATGCGAGCGGCAATACGTCGTTGGCGCCGATCCGGATGACGCGCACGACCTGCCGGCCGCGCTCCCCCTCGATCCGGTAGATCACCGGATCCGCCACCGGAGGGCGCGGTATTCCGATGGCAACCGGGATCGACGGTTCGGCGCGCTCGAAGCGATAATCAGGCTGGCTGGTCCGCACCGACAGCCGGAACGAGGGATCGTAGACGCCCGGCCAGTATCCACCGAGCCCAGAACCGTAGCCATAGCCCGGGCGATGGAAGCCGCGGCCGCGCGGGCCCCCATGGAACGGCCTGCCCGGCATCGCAAACGGGCGGGCCTGCGGGGCTGGAGCGAAGCCGGGCGAACGTACGCCGGCCGGCCCTGCCGCGCCGCCTGCGGGCCTGGCGGAGACGCTCGAGCCGAGTACAAGCAGGCTGCCTGCAATACAGGCCAGACGGAACACCGGGATGCCGACCATGTCGCCCCCTCCTGTCCTTCGGAATCGCCGCTGGAAGGAGACGCTAGCCGCCTTGCGCGCGGAAGGCGAATCGAGCGCCGCATGGCGGCGGAAAGCAGGTCTCACCGGTTAATGAGTCGTTAGTCTTACACCCTTTGGTGCAAGACCAAGTGCCTGCTTGAAGCTTGGGGGCTGTGGGCTCATTCGTTCCCCATCAAACTTGTCTTTTCTAGGGCTTTTGGCGAGTCGGCAACGTCCGGCTCCAACGCAAAGACCGCTGCAAGGCGGCGTGGAGGCGTAGCGGGTGGTCCGCTGCGCTGGGGGAACGAAACTACGGGAGCGGATCATGAGTGTTGCACAGGCATCGGGGGCCGCCGGCCCACGCCCGATGACCAGGGAAGAGAAGCGGGTCATCCTCGCCTCCTCCCTGGGCACGGTCTTCGAATGGTACGATTTTTACCTCTACGGTTCGCTCGCCGTGATGATCGGCGCGCACTTCTTCTCGGCCTTCGACCCGAATACGCGCGCCATCTTCGCGCTGCTCGCCTTCGCCGCCGGCTTCCTCGTCCGTCCCTTCGGCGCGCTCTTCTTCGGTCGCCTGGGTGACCTGATCGGCCGCAAGTACACCTTCCTCGTCACCATCGTGATCATGGGCGCCTCGACCTTCCTGGTCGGCCTGCTGCCCAGCTACAATTCGATCGGCTGGATCGCCCCGGTCATCCTGATCGTGCTGCGCATGCTGCAGGGCCTCGCGCTCGGCGGCGAGTATGGCGGCGCCGCGGTCTATGTCGCCGAGCACGCCCCTCCCGGCCGCCGCGGCTTCTACACCTCCTGGATCCAGACCACGGCGACGCTCGGCCTCCTGCTCTCGCTGATCGTCATCCTCGGCATCCGCACCACCATGGGCGAGGCCGAGTTCACCGCCTGGGGCTGGCGCATCCCGTTCCTGGCCTCGATCTTCCTGCTCGCGATCTCGGTCTGGATCCGTATGCAGATGCAGGAATCCCCCGCCTTCAAGAAGATGAAGGAAGAGGGAACCGGCTCGAAGGCGCCGCTCTCCGAGGCTTTCGGCCAGTGGAAGAACGCCAGGATCGCCCTGCTCGCGCTGTTCGGCCTCACTGCCGGCCAGGCCGTCGTCTGGTACACCGGCCAGTTCTACGCCCTGTTCTTCATCCAGAGCATCCTGAAGGTCGACCTGTACTCGGCCAACGTGCTGATCGCCTGGTCGCTCATCCTCGGCACCGGCGGCTTCATCGTCTTCGGCGCGCTGTCGGACAAGATCGGCCGCAAGCCGATCATCCTTGCCGGCTGCCTGATCGCGGCACTGACCTACTTCCCGCTGTTCGGCGCCCTCACCAAGGCCGCCAATCCCGGCCTCGCCGCGGCCCATGCCAACGTCAAGGTCCAGGTCGTCGCCGACCCCGCCACCTGCGGCTCGGTCTTCGATCCGGTCGGCGTGCGCACCTTCACCCAGCCCTGCGATATCGCACGGCGCACGCTCGCCACGCAGGCGATCGTCTACACCCAGGCCCCGGCTCCGGCCGGCACCCCGGCCAAGGTCACGGTCAACGGCAAGGAAGTCGCGATCGACGCCAGCTTCGCCGCCAACATTGCCAAGGAAGCCGTCGCTGCCGGCTATCCGGCGGCAGGCGACGCCCGCATCGTCAAGACCGGCTTCCTGGGCGCGCTGTTCGGCGGCCAGTCGCTGACGGTCATCGCCATCCTGACCATCCTCGTCATCTATGTGACGATGGTCTACGGCCCGATCGCCGCCGCCCTGGTCGAGCTCTTCCCGACCCGCATCCGCTACACCGGCATGTCGCTGCCCTACCATATCGGCAACGGCTGGTTCGGCGGCCTGCTGCCGGCGACCTCGTTCGCCATGGTGGCCGGCACCGGCGATATCTACTACGGCCTCTGGTACCCGATCGTGATCGCGATGATGACCTTCGTCATCGGCATGCTCTTCGTGCCCGAGACCAAGGATCGCGACATCATGACCTACGACCACTGATCGGCTTTACGATCGGCCGGCCTTGCCGGCTGCCGAGCCCCGCCCTCGTGGCGGGGCTTCTCTATTGGGCCATGGGTGTCAAGTCGGCTGACGACGAATGTCTCAGATGGGCCGGAAGGGGAAGTTGGCTCTTCTCTATTGGGCCATGGGTGTCAAGTCGGCTGACGACGAATGTCTCAG
>NZ_JAWDID010000110.1:0-3458 GCF_032464875.1 Allobosea rubneri | reverse complement strand
ACACGCATGCGAAGATCGTCACTCAGAGCTTGCGCCATCCTTCATTCCCTTTAACAGGAAGGTTGAATCAGCCCGAGCCGAGTTCGTCACATCACTATCGATTCAACGTTCGACGGAAACGCTCTAGGCACTCCAACGCCGCAATGCGCGGTTCGTAGGCCTCGATCGTATCGGCGGCGGCTGCCTCGTCGTTGAAGGCACCCGCCTCGAGCTTTTGGACTCAGATGCAGATCAGGTTGCGCGACAGATTGTGCCGGCGTGCGAGGCTACGCAGTGTCCCGCCGGCAGGTAATCTGCGCCACTGGGCGCTTGAACTCGATGCTGTGGGATCGATGTCGAACTATGGGCTTTCATCCTTTCGAAGGCTCGCCTTCCCGGCCAGTTGCTCACCGTCACGCTGTCCGCCCCAAGGCGCGGTGACTTGGCTCGTTCACTCTTGGCTATGAGCTTCGGCGGAGCCGAGATAGCTGCGCGATCTGCGACACGCGTGCATCTCAATTTACTTGATAAACCATGCTCTGCGGCACAGGACATTGATGACGCTCCGTGCGATATGACCATATGGCGGAGTCGCTCAGTTCTAAGACTGCCGCATGGCGCACGGTTTTCTAAGGGATCTTCATGGCTGTTCTTGTTACAGGCGGCGCCGGCTACATCGGCTCCCACATGGTTCTGGCCCTTCTCGACAGTGGCCAGGAGCCAATCGTGCTGGACAACCTTTCGACAGGTTTCCGCGGCGCGGTGCCGGATCGCGTCGACTTTTATGAGGGAGACATAAGCGACGAAGGGCTGATCGATGATATCTGCGCAAAGCACTCGATCGACGCAATCATTCATTTTGCAGCAAAGACAGTAGTACCTGAGTCTATTCTGGACCCACTCGGGTATTATCTCAATAACACCGTTAAAGCGCGCGCTTTGATCGATTCGGCCGCGCGAAACAGAATCTGTCATTTCATTTTTTCGTCGACAGCAGCGGTCTATGGCGATGTTCAGACGAACCCTGTCACCGAGAAAGATATACCTGCACCGATGTCACCATATGGCCGCTCGAAGTTGATGACGGAATGGATGCTTGAAGATGTCTCGAAGGCTCATGATCTGAATTACGTCATCTTGCGCTATTTCAACGTCGCGGGGGCCGATCCGCATGGGCGCGCAGGCCAGTCGACCGCTAATGCGACGCATCTGATCAAAGTCGCCTGCCAGGCTGCGCTCGGTATGCGCGCTAGCATAGATGTATATGGCACGGACTATCCGACGCGAGATGGAACATGTGTCCGCGATTACATTCATGTCACCGACCTCGTTCACGCTCATCTAGACGCGCTTGCCTATCTTCGAGCAGGCGGCGCGAACTTAAAGGCGAACTGCGGCTATGGCCGTGGCTTTTCCGTGAGACAGGTCGTTGACATCGTAAAATTGGTCTCGGGAGTCGATTTCGACGTCCGAATCGTCGAACGCCGCCCGGGGGACCCGCCAGCTATCATTGCCTCAAACGAGCGTGTAACTAGCGAGCTTGGCTGGAAACCCCGACATGATGATCTTCAGTTCGTCGTGCAAAGCGCACTCAGCTGGGAGAAGCGTTTGCAAGAGCATGAGATATGAGCATCGAGCTCGCGATATCGACGCAGCCGCCCACCATTTTTGCCATCCCGAGCACAGGACGCGATTCTGGTTTCATGATATTTGTCGGGGCAGCTTCTTCGCCCAGACCGCCGCGAATGTCTTCGAACAGACGAACAGACGAACAGCCGGAGGAAGGGGTTAACATGTCCGACCACGCTACCTATCGTCTCACAAAGCATGCATCGTTATCTGACCTTGTTTCCGAGTATCGCCGTGAAGATGGCCTAATAGATATCGATTTAGGATGTGGATATTACAAACCTGACGGCTTTATCGGGCTTGACAATCTATCTGCGACAGAATCTCAGATAGATACAGGAAGATTACCCGATATAATGATGGATCTAAATGTTGACGATCTCCCATTTGGCGATGGGGTCTGTAACGAAGTTAGATCTTCCCATTTCCTTGAGCATTCGAATTTGTCTCATATTTTTGCGCAGTCTCATCGTGTATTAAAATCAGAGGGTACGTTCAGGTTCACTGTACCTTATGCAAATTCAGCAGAAGGAATGTATCCTGGGCACGCTATATTTCTAACTGAGAAGTGGTTTCAAGAAAATATTCAGTTCAATGAACTATTTAAGATAATTAGCATTACATATACGCCATCGAAAGAGTACGAATGCCTGCCAATTTATATGAAAAAGTTATTTCCGTTCGAGATAGCAAGAGTTCATTTGTTTAATTCTTGTCGAGAAATGACTATGATAACAACTCGCAAAGAGTAAGGAGACGCTACTCGCCTCGCTTTCGTTTGGTCTCTGCATGATTTTATGCGCGACGTGTCGAGGAAGCGGGCTCGATTAGTGGAGCTGGCGGCTCAAGAAGAAGCATTCGACTCGATTAGTCTACGCGCTAGCTGAAGGCAGCGTTCCGCCGGGGGCTGAAAGTCTGGCTTCAGCGTGCCATTCCTCCTTCGCTTGACATCGTTGCGACGGTCTGATTCTGGTCGTATCCAGCGGCATTGAAGTAGCTGGCACGTTCGGTCGGCAAGAAGGGCTCGACGAGGGCGCCGACTACGTCCCCAAAGAGCGTTGATCGAGCCCTCGGTTTTTGGTGCGGAAGCAATCCGCCAATGGCCGTGCGATACGCCCGAGCGCAGTCTCTGGCCGCGAGGGCTGCGGCCGTAGCGCCTTGCCATCTTGGTCGGGGCCCTGGCCTTGCCGATGAAGACGAGGCGTTGCGGATCGAGATTGAGCAGGCTCTCGTGCCAGTCCGGCCGCTGCTTCAGGATGTCGGGGCGTTCCTGCTCCACCGCGTGCGGGGGCCTTTTTCCCAGGTAAGTCCATGGCGGGCGCAGAAGCGCGACAGGGCTTCGATACCGAAGCAATATTCCCGCTCGACCAAATGCGCCTGCAATTCCGCCAGCGTGATGTCATTGCGCTCATCAATCAGCGCGAGGATCTGATCCTTCTGCACTTTGGTCCGCGCCCAGTGCCGGTCGCCGCCGAGCGGCTTCGCTGCCGGACAGCTCCTCTGGCGGTTGCGAGCGCACCAGCGGATCGCGCTCGCCACGCTCACCCCGAACCGATCCGCCGGCCGCCACGACATTCCGCCTGAAATCGCTGCGACGACGCGGTTCGCGAAGATCAAGCGACAAGCTGCGAGCCATCCCTGCCGGCCTCCAATCCGACAGGCAGTTTGATCAGGATCCGCGCAGCTTGGGAATCTTCAACGATTCAGACCGAACGGAAACGCTCTAGAGCGTTTCCGTCGAACGTTGAATCGATAGTGATGTGACGAACTCGGCTCGGGCTGATTCAACCTTCCTGTTAAAGGGAATGAAGGATGGCGCAAGCTCTGAGTGACGATCTTCGCATGCGTGT
>NZ_JAWDID010000109.1:0-3580 GCF_032464875.1 Allobosea rubneri | reverse complement strand
GGGCGGGCATGGGAGCTCCCGAACTGTCGAGCGCCTGCCCTGCCACGATGCGCAGCGCTTGGCCAGCCCGGAGCGCGGCGGAAACGCCCTGTCAGGGATCAACCGAAGGGAAGAAACCAGAAATGAGCCGTAACGACGACGCCTTCTTCGTGATCACCGGCGGGCCGGGGGCCGGCAAGACCACGCTCCTGTCCGCGCTCGCGGCGGAGGGCTATGCGACCGCACCGGAAGGCGGGCGGGCGATCATCCGCGACCAAATGGCGATCGACGGGCCGGGGCTGCCCTGGCGTGACAAGGCCCTGTTCGCCGAGCTGATGCTGGGCTGGGACATGCGTTCCCATGCCGAGGCGCGGGAGCGTGGCGGCCTCGTGCTGTTCGACCGCGGCGTGCCAGATATCGCCGGCTATCTCGGGCTGTCCGGTCTCGCGATCCCGGCGCATGTCGAGCGAGCGGCGCGGCAGTTGCGCTATCGGCGGCTGGTCTTCGCGGCCCCCCCTTGGCGCGCGATCTTCGCTGGGGATGCCGAGCGCAAGCAGGATTTTGCCGAGGCCGAGCGCACTTT
Organism: Allobosea rubneri; assembly: GCF_032464875.1. Taxonomy (NCBI): domain Bacteria; kingdom Pseudomonadati; phylum Pseudomonadota; class Alphaproteobacteria; order Hyphomicrobiales; family Alloboseaceae; genus Allobosea; species Allobosea rubneri. The sequence goes on along the minus strand of NZ_JAWDID010000109.1, from coordinate 3,018 downwards.
CGCGGCGGTGACCGGCGCCTATCGCGATTTCGGCTACGAGCTGGTCGAATTGCCGTTCGCGAGCGTCGCCGAGCGCGTCGCCTTCGTGCGGGCGCGGATCGCGGCGGCAGGCTGACGGGACCGCGTTCCGTCGCAAGACGACCCGCATTATCTCTTTGTTTTGTCGCATTTTCCTCACGCGAACCGGTACCCATTTCGCTCGAAAATGCTCTATCCTGACCCTCCACTCCGCTTTCCGGGAGAGGGTTCATGGACGCGATGCCGGAAGCCGGAGCGATGCGCGCCGGGCGGACGCTGAACCATCTGACGCCGGGGCGTGAATGCGGCGATTGCGTCGCCTGCTGCAAGGTGCTGCGCATCGTCGATCCGGAGATCGGCAAGCCGGCCGGGGTGATGTGCCGCCACAACACCGGCAAAGGCTGTGGCATCCACGCGACGCGGCCGGGGATCTGCCGGAGCTGGTTCTGCCTGTGGCGGCGAATCGACGCGATGCCGGACGAAGCGCGGCCGGATCGAAGCGGCGTGATCTTCTGCCTTGAGGGCGAGGCGAGCCATCCGAATCCGTTCGCGCGATTCTGCGTGGTGGCGCGCCCGGTCGGAAAGGCACGGGCCCTGCGCAGCCCGCTCGTCCGCCAAATTATCGCGATGTTCGTGCGCCAGGGTTCGCTTCCGGTCTGGCAGCACCGGCATGGCGTGCGTGCGCTGATCTTTCCGCCGCCCGATCTCGCCGATGCGATCGAGCGGCCGGAAACAACGCCGTTCCGGGCGCTGGTGCCGGCGGCGAAGGCCTGGCTGCGCCGGCACGGAGCGCCGCGAGCGGTGGATTGAAACGCGCCGCGACGAAGATCGCTCGTTTTAGGCGTTGACAGGCGGGCGCCCTCTCACCATAAGTCCGGCCGCGCCTGCCGCCCTTCACAAAAGTGAAACAGCGGCTGCGGCCGGTCCTCGGACCAGCCAGCGAAAAGGCGGGGGAATGTCCCGAGCGGCAAAGGGGGCGGACTGTAAATCCGCTGGCTATGCCTTCGCAGGTTCGAGTCCTGCTTCCCCCACCACCTTCGTCCTGCGGGACGAAGCAGGCGCGCCTTCCAAGAGACGCGCCGAACGACAAGACGGTGACAGCGCAATGCTTTCACCGCACGCCTGCGGCCTTTGCCGGCTACTGGCGAAGATGGGTTGACACCGGGCCGCGCGATGCGGAACTTGTCGCCCGGCGCGGGTGTAGCTCAATGGTAGAGCAGCAGCCTTCCAAGCTGAATACCCGGGTTCGATTCCCGGTACCCGCTCCAATCTCCCTCCCCGATGATCTCTCGGCTTTGAGCGCTTTCCGGAGCGGCCGCCGTTCCGTGGCGTTGCGGTTGACCCGGGCAGCTGGCCGAATCGGCGACGGATTGCGCCCGCAAGCCGATCGCAGCAACATGACCGCGCGGCGCGCCTGCGCGGCTGATACCGGCTTTTCAAGACTTCGGAGCGGACGGCAATAGGGAGGCGGGAATGGCCGGCGACCTGGACTTGCTGATCGGCAAATGGACCGTGAAGGTCAAAGGCTGGACCTGGGAATACGAGTTCGCCCAGGGCGGCAAGGTCACATGGCGCGATGGCGGCGGTCCGGACAATGGCTCCGGCAGCTGGTCGGCGAACGCCAAGATGGTGAACATCGCCTGGACGGATTCCGCGACAACCGAAAGCTGGCTACGGCCGCTGACCCCGAGCACCGACCGGACCTGGTACAATTCGAGCTATTATCGCGGCAAGTACAAGATCCTGAAGGCCGCGACGCCCGGCTTCGCCCCGCCATTCCCGCTGATCCTGACCAAGCCTCCGGAGATCTACCAGACGAGCCTCTATTGCTGGGCGGCCGGCGCCGTCTCCTGGCGTCGCGTCAAGGGCAAAGGCACAGAGAAGGTCGACGATCTCGTCGCGCAATATGGCGGCTATCTCAACTCCGACGGCTCGCTGCCCGAAGGCGAGCCCGACGACCCGACGGCGCAGAAGGGCGGCATGAAGGCGGTCTTCGGCAAGCTGGGCATCGGCATCCAGAGCCTGCCGCGGAAGAACTTCACCTACGACTACGTCTTCGGGAAGCTGAAGGCCAACGGCCATTTCCTGCTGATGGCGACGTCCTTCGGCGATATGGGCCACACCTATGTGGTCTATGGTGTCGGGCAGCCATCGCAGGAGCATTTCAGCGTCTTCGACCCGCTGCAGGGCCGTGGCTACAAGGACAAGAAGTTCAGCGATCTGACCGGCGATTCCGTCTATGTCGGCTTCGGGATGTGATGCGAGCTGCCCCGGCTGAATCCGCCTCGGCAGGGCCGAGGCGGGAGGTGTCGGGTTCGGCTGCTCAGGCCTCGGCGGCTTGCGCCTTGTGGCCGTCGAGATGGCCGAGGTCGCGGGCGGGGTCGAGCCGGTCGCGGACACGCTGCTTGAGCTGCTTCACATCCGGGAAGCCGCCATCGACCGTGCGGTCCCAGATCAGCTCGCCGTCATAATGGATCTGGAAGATGCCGCCGGTGCGCGGGATCAGCACGACCTCGCCGAGATCCTGGCCGAAGGTCTGGAGCAGCTCCTGCGCCATCCAGGCCGAGCGCAGCAGCCAGTTGCACATGCTGCAATAGGTGATGGCGATGCGGGGCAGGGGCTTGGTCTCGGGCTTGGTCTCGGTCATGGCGAAAGGCTCCGGATGGGCGCCGAGGCGGCGCCGGTCGGCAGGGTTCTGCGCCCATGGCGCCGGCTTGCCAAGAAGGGCGGCTGCAATGCCGATGCGCCGCGGAGCGACGGGCGCAAGCACGACGCCGCGCGGGACCAGTAGGGCCAGCTTGCATCGTCAGCCAAAAACCCCTAATTCGACCGCGCTTTCCGGCCCGCGAGGCCGCCTTCGAGGATAAAGGTGTCATGGCCAAAGAGAAGTTCTCCCGCACGAAGCCGCACTGCAACATCGGCACGATTGGTCACGTCGACCATGGCAAGACGTCTTTGACGGCAGCGATCACGAAGGTTCTGGCCGAGGTGGGCGGCGCG
>NZ_JAWDID010000108.1:0-3649 GCF_032464875.1 Allobosea rubneri | reverse complement strand
CTGCTCTGCCGGTGCTTTCTCCGGCCCGGATTTCTGTCTCATCTGCGCTCCAAAATGGCTGCGATGATCCAGAAATCCTCCCTTCCCGAAAACCCCTGAACTGTCTCAAGGGCGCTGACGGCAGACATCGATCGCGTGGCATCTCGTGCCCGACTGGTCTTTCACGCTGCATTTGGCGAAGCTGAAAAGAAGCCGCGTGGCCGCCCTCGAAAAACACCGCTCGCCCTACCTAAACCAGGCAACGTCCTCACCGCGGACGCCGAGGAATCACGCCAGTTCCTCAAAACTATCCTTCCCGAAGGAAAGAGACAGGACGATCGCAACGCCAGGGAGGTCCAGCAGGCCCGCCACGGGCTGGCACTCATGTCGCACCGATTGGAGGATCTGGAACGCAACCCATCCCAGAATCCAAATGACCGTCGGCAGCCAAGCTATGTCGACCTTGATCGCCTTGACCCATCCCAGGAGGAGGTCGCTCGTCGTCGCGAGGAAGCCTATGAACGGCTTCAGGATTCAGTGATGGCTATCGCTGAGCGCAATCTCACGGAAGCTCTCAAAAGCGCTGACGAAACGTATGAGCCTAAACCAGTCGCCAGCGTTTCCGTGCCGAACGCGGAGGAGCCTCAGGCGCCCTTGCAGCCGACAGCGGCCGACGCTCCGCGGCCACAGGCAGAGCCAGCGTCGGCCGCGCCTGCAACTGGAGTTGGCAGTCGCCCCGCGTACCTCGACGAGAAGAACCCCAAGGGGACGCGGTATCGCTATGAGCCGTTTTCAATCCGCCCTGACCGCCCGCAGAAGGGAAGCAGCCCGGCGGCCTCCTCCCCAGCTCGAAGCGAAACCCAGGCGGCGCCAAAGCGCCCTGCCGAGACGGTGAGCGCTCCGCCTTCGAAGCCGGCCCAGACCCCGGCCCCAACCGCGGTGCCGACCAAGAGCCCTGCCCCGGCCACACTGGGTCAGGTTTCATTGAAGGTGCCGAACGTCGCTCCAAAGGCCAGCGCCCCGACCGTTACCGGTACGGCCAAGCCGTCTGAAGCGAGCACCCCGGACAAGCAGGCGCTCTCAGCGCCCGCTCAGCGTGCGGCTACACCACCCGCCACGTCCCGCCCTGTTGAATTGAAGCCAAACACTGTCGAAACCAAGCCCGCATCGCCGGCGGCGTCCGGGGGCGAGCGAGAACTCGCACATCAACAGGCAAAGCCGGACCCGAAGGGGTCCTTCACGCTCACGCAGATGCCAACCAGGACAACCCCATCTCCCGTTCACGGACTCGTTGTGGAAGGCGCCAAGCCGAAGCCTCAAGCCTACGGACGTGACCTGGCGCCGACGCCCTCGGGCTATCCAACTGATAAAGGACCGGTTTCCCCCGCAAATCCGATCGCGGTCGAGCCCGAGCGTCAATCGCCAGTAACCGCTCTCCCCGCGCCGATGAAACCTGCTTTGAAGCGAGGCAAAAAGAAAAGGCTGGATCGAAACGATCGTGGACCCGACAGATAAATGGGTAAAGGCGGGGAGTTCGTCGCCCGACAGGTTGGCTGCACCCGAGCTTCAGGCGAGTCCCCTGCCCTATCCTGCGCATCGGATGGGATGGCGACGCTAGTCAGGCTGCGGGCGGGTGTGGCGCAGCTTACTGCGCCACCGACTGCCGCATTCAAGCGGCAGCAATCGTTTTCATTCCACCTCCCCTCCCCAGCGAGCCGCACGCGACCGCTTGAATTTCGAGGTCACATTGAGGCCGAAAGGAGCGCCCAGCGCCGTGCCCTCTCCATGAGCGAGCGATAGTCGCTGTCCAACAGGATCCGGACGCAGCGCCCATCGACGAAACAAGCGAAGAACACTTGCCGCGGATGCTGCTGGCTCCAGAACTCAATGTCCCCATTCCAGGCCAGAGGGCGGCCATCCGCTGGATATCCGGTAGCAGCAGCGCCATGAGTTGGCTGAGCGGGCCGATTTGCGGGTGGAGGGACTTCCTCGAAGGGGCCAAAAAGGTACCCATCTGCTGTGATCCGATAGACGTCACTGAAAACGCCGTCGAAGGCGCGGGTGCAAAACAGGGTTTCCGGGCCGAGCTTGGTTTCCGGCAAAGGCATCTCGCAAAAAAGCAGGTCGTATCCACTCATCGCTCAATCAGACCTCAACGACGCAAAGCCGTGCCGCGAAGCAGTTCGAGAGGGGCCTGGCCATTAAATGGCTGCGATTTATGAACGCGTGTCAGCCAATCTCGCTCTTGATCAGGTGACGCAAGGAGCTGTTGGAGCTCTGCGAAAACGCCCAGGATCGCAGAGAGCCGCATGAGCTCGGCGGTTTCGAGCACAATCGGCCCATTTGACTGCGCGATGCTCGACCAATCGGCAAATTGCGATGGATCGCATTGCAGGAGCGCAAGCCGGTCGCTCTCGGGCAGCTTCCAGCGGTCTGCGATGTTCAAGAACGTTCGCAGCCCTGGCCCGCTCACGCGTGCCCGTTCATCGAAACTCGGATCGGACATTCTAGCCTCGCAAAATATCCGGCGGCCGCCAGATCGATTTCATGGCCATCTCTTTGCTGCGCGCGGGCCTTGGATGAACTTGAAGGGGCCGCGTTCCAGATGAACGTCGGAAGTCACCGATTGGCGCTTATTGTTCCGCTGACGAGTTGTGAGCGCGATCAAGCGATTGCCGGAGAATTCAATGCTTCCTTCGCAGTGGAAATGCGCCCGAAGAGGTCGGTGACCTGTCTGGGGGCATAGATCGAAGGCCAGGAAGAAAAAGACGTTTCGAATTCGCTGACCGTCATGGCGTGGGCGCCTGCAGCGACGGGGGCCCACACATCGCCCTCGAGGTGATTGCCAACAAAAAGAATCTCCGACAGCCGCAGCTCGAGCTGCGAGGCCACCAACTGATAGATATCTTTGTGAGGTTTCATGATCCCGACCCGATAGGAGAGAACCAGGCCGTCTGGCTGGGCTGGCAGTTCTTCCAACATCGGTTTCGCATAGGGGATGGCCAGATTTGAGCAGACGCCGATCTGGAGCTGTGCGCGTTGCAGGGTTGCCCAGATCGATTTCATGCGCGGCCGTAACCTTAGCGAAGCGCACTCCGCCTTGAGATCCGCTTCCCATTGCAAAATCGTATCTTCACTGGGAGTTGGGTCGAATTGTTGAGCGAGATCTCTTATCCCCAACGGATGGGTCAGCGCTCGAACGGCGATGGCATCGTATTCGTTGTCAATAAGTTTGCGATACGGGTCTCGCTTGTCCGTGACTTCCAAAACGGTTCCGAAGACATCAAAGCAAATTGCGCGGGTCTTGGCCACAATCAATCAAATCCAAATGAGATTATTCGTCGATGTAGTGCTTGAAGGCCGGATCAATCTTGTTCGGCAGATGCTGTCAGAAGTTATCCACTACTAGTTGACGCCTTACTTCAATCAGAGCCTCAAGAGAGCCGGTCATGATTTCAAGGATGCGCGTGCATCGAATTGTGGTGCGTTTATGGGGCGGATTAGCCATCCCTTCCCCGCTTCGGCCGACGTCAGAAACTGACGGATGTTGTTGAAAAAGTCGGCGTTGCTGCGGGCGTGAAGTCCTGATTCAGTCGCCCTTGCGGAGGGCGGCGCGATGATGGGCGAGCGGCAGGTGGCGCAGGAGGCTCTGTTCTACGAGTTCAGCCTG
>NZ_JAWDID010000107.1:0-3833 GCF_032464875.1 Allobosea rubneri | reverse complement strand
GCGCCAGACCATCCAGCAGAGACGCTTGCAGCATCAGCTGAAGGCCGCATAACCTCAAACCCAGATGAGCCAGAGCCTCCGTTCCTGAGACATCGAAACAGCCTCAAATCATCTGACGACGGACAGAGGCGCCGATCATCCGCAACGAGGCGGATGGTCCGCGCCTCGCCATGACACGATGGGGCATGCCGTCTTCGAAGAAGGCGCTGTTCGACGCCGCCTCAAAACGGGCAGACAAGCTGCGCGCCAAGGGGCAGGAGGTCGACTTCGATCAACTTCTCCGCATGGAGCCCGACGGCGGCACGACCAACGTCCGCAATACCTCGAGCTCGCACTGGAGGCGCTGGCTGGGCGTTGAGAACCGCTGCCTCGTCCTTTTCACCAGCTTCAGCGAATTCGACTGGGCCGCGAAGCAGGACGTCTGGTTCGCGTTCGGTGAGGAGCGGCCGACGGCCTTCTTCGCCGGCATCTGGGCGCCTCAGTGGACCTCGGTCCGCAAGATCAAGAACAGCGAGGAGACGATCGACCTCTATGCCCTGACGACCGAGTCGAACGCAGAGGTTTGTTCGGTCCATCCCAAGGCGATGCCGGTGATCCTGACGACGCCCGAGCAGTGCGAAACCTGGATGACTGCGCCCTGGGCGGTGGCGAGCTATCTCCAGCGACCGCTATTGTATGGCAGCCTGACGATCGTCCAGCGTGGCGGGAAGAAGGACGGGCTCGCTGACCTAGTGTCCGAAGGGGAACGCTTGTCGGCGGTGGATAGATCGCTGTTTCGCTTCGGCATCTAGCCGGCCGCCGTAATCGTCAAACGGGGCTGCTCGCTCATGCCTTGCTTGGTCGCGGTTCGCCTGAGGAGGGTTCGGCATTCACCAGCCGTTGTGCAGCGTCGACCAGATCGGGCGGTGGCATCACGTCGTGCTGAAGGTGCCGCTCGACGTAGCTCCGCTTCTGGCCCAAGGAATTGGCGAGCTCTGCCACCCAGTCACGCTCTGGAAATAGGCGCGCCATCAAAACGGCGAAACCAGCGCCCGTTTCTCGGGCCAGAGCGTCTGCAGTGCTTCTTTCGCCGGCTGCCTCACTGCCCATGGTGCGGTCCCAATCGTCGGCAGCTCCTAGGAGATGACGGAGTTCGCTTTCTTCCGCGACGGTTGCCGGGCTTCGGTTGCGAAGCTCCTGCACTCGGGCGATCGCCTTTTCGTAATCGTCCTGGGATCGGATCGTGAAGGCCATCGGAATTCCTCCTGCCGTCACTACCCGTACAAGATCGATTGGTTCCGCCCGAGTGGCTACTGGAACGGCAGCACGGCCGTGACGGCATGATTTTCCTCCAGCGCACAGAATGGATTGGGCTGGCATAGGAGCGCCCGCTTGCGTTTAGCGTCCCAAGCCTCGCACGCTGCGAGCAACATCTTGAGCTTGCTCTCTTCTGGACTGTCTTCGATCGCGCCCATCAACCGCTCGATTAGCCGGCCGGCGGTTTCGCGCTCTTCGGTCGTTCGAATCTCTATGTTGATCGGCATGTAGAACCCCCGGCTGCAGCGATCAGTCCGCCGCTCCGAAAACGCCCACCCCCTAGTTACTTTGCCGAAACGAACCGCACTCCGGATAGCCCGAACGGTGAAATCAGCCGGGCTACCTCGGAAGGGCGCTGGCCCGACTCCGTGTCTCTAACCAACATCCCGGTCAACGCGGATGAAGCGGGCGACAATCGGGTGCCCCCCGATTTGGCGGCGGGGCAGCACCGTTTCACCGCTCCAATCTAACAGGCTTAGCCTGTTGGCTTTTTCCCTGGCTGCGAAAGCAGATGGTTCTGCGCCTCGCGGCTGAGGACGACCTTGGCGCCGACGCGCCTTGCCAACCGCTCCGCAGCCTCGATCGTCTGGAAGAGATTAGGCGAGTGCCCATACTTGGCCCCGGTCGCGTCCCGCGCGGCCCAGCCCTCGCCCGATCTATAGATGGTAAGTCGCCCAGGCATAGAGTTTAGCCCTTGCTGGTGGGATGAACCCCAAAGGCCAACCGCGGTTCCTTCATAGAACTGGTGGAGTCTCGTCGGTGCCAGGGTCTCAGCCTTGGGCTCCGCTCTGAACCGGGCTTGCCTTTGCTAGACCGCCGGCCGCTTCCCGCGTCGGGCGCGCTGAGTTGGAGCAGCTTTCGGCTTCACGGTGGGCACCATCGTCGCAAACACGGGGTTTGGCTGGTGATCGAGCGCTGCGCTGGTGCTGGCATCGACCGCCATACCGACCAGGCCGCCGACGATGATATTGCCGGCGAAGCCCGCGGCCCCGCCGCTGCTGATATCGGTCTTGACTGCGATCTGCTGTTCTTCATGACCGGGTAGTGAGAACGTCGCGACAAAGGCCTGCTTTCGACTGATCGGGAAGGTGCACGGCGTGGCCGGACAACTGAGGCCGATCGATGTCTGCACATGTGCGCCCGCCGGCGCGGAATTGAAGGTGACGTCTGCCGTCGTCCCACGCGTAACCGTACCGCACGCGCCCAAAAGCAGCGCGGCGGCGCAAGCCCCCACAATATTCATTATTGTAGCCCCGTTTCCCCGCCCGCGATGACGCACGGCGCCTGGCGGAAGTCGAGCCGACTAAACTGATTACAAAGTAGGAGTGGACAGCTGCAGGATTGCCTGTGGCAACGGGGAGGGGTGGGGCTACCGGTCATGGGCTGTGGCGAGCTACCTGCAGCGTCCATTGCTCGACGGCAGTCTCACGATCGTGCAGCGTGGCGGCAAGAAGGATGGGCTAGCCGACGTGACGTTTGAAGGCGGACAAGCCTCCTAGCCTCTCACCCAAGCGTTGCGGCTCCAGCCCTTCGGGTTGTCAGTTTCGTGTAAGCTTGCCCTATTATGTTGGCGATAGGGACGTCGAGCAGATCAGAGGATCGGATTGGTCCCGACAGGAGAGGACATCCAGATGAGCGTATCCGAAATCCATCGCTTCAGTGCTGATTTGAAGTCCGACGCCGGCTTGCGCGCCGAGGCAGGGAGCTATGGGACGGCGGGAGCCACGTCGCCTGAGGACGTGGTCGCCTTTGCCGCAGCCAAGGGTTACGACTTCAACGTGACCGAGCTGGCAGCGGTATCTGCTGAGGCTAGCGGCAAGGAAATCTCCGACGCCGAACTCGAGGGCGTGTCGGGCGGAGGCGACCCCGGTCAGACCGGGTCTCAATCCATGGTCTTGCACTTCGCAATGGGCTTTTTCGCGTGGGCTTTCACGCCCAGGGAGGATCCTTCCCGCCCTAACTCTTAATCGCCCACCACCTGGTTTGGTCGTTGCGGGTATTCTGCTTGTCGGGCCTAAGAACCCCGAGGCTCAGATTTAGTGTCGCGGCTTGCGAGAAGCTGCGCGTCGAGGGCTAACGACGCTACTAATTCTCGGTACTCTGCAATCATTGCGCTATTGGACGTGTTGTCCGCTTTGGTCCAGTGCTCAAGCGCGCGACTAGCCAATTCGTACGCTTCGCAGGTCTCGAGAAAGGACAGGCTGAAGGCGAGATCAAAACGATCTCGCCAATCAGGGAAGCGTAGTTTGAGACGTGCACGCCCGCGTTCCTGGATCGGAGTCATGACTCGGATATCCAAAGGTCAGGGCGTGCCGCTTTTGATCGGTGCCCTGCTCATCGCCGCTCCTCAATTATGCGCGTGGTGCCCAGTATTCTCTATTGGTCCCGAGGACATGCGAAGCGCTTCCTAAGCGATTACTCCGCCGATGAAAGAGAGATTGCGCTGAGGACTTTATGAGCGCACGATGAGTACGGGGTTGATCGGCTACCGGAGCAATTCTCCAATGGTAAGGCCTCCGAAATCCGTCAGCGAATCG
>NZ_JAWDID010000106.1:0-3980 GCF_032464875.1 Allobosea rubneri | reverse complement strand
TCGACGGCATCCGCCACAACATCCCCTTCGTTTCGGCGCTGATGCAGCATCCGCGCTGGATTGCCGGCGAGCTCTCGACCGGCTTCATCGCCGAGGAGTTCCCGGAAGGCTTCGCCCTGCCGCAGCCGCAGGGCGAGGTGGCGCTGCGGATGGCGGCGATCGCGATCGCCTGCGACCACCGGATGAACCAGCGCAAGCGCAACGTCTCGGCGCAGATGCAGGGCTGGCGCAAGGTCGAGTTCGAGCGCGCCCGCATCGTCCAGCTTGGGGCCGAACGCTTCGAAGGCGAGGTCTCGGGTGAGAACGGGGTGGTGACGATCGCCTTTGCGGGGCGCAGCGTCAGGCTCGCCAGCGACTGGCGCCCGGGCGAGCCGGTCTGGCAGGGCACGCTGGACGGCGTCGCCATCGCGGCGCAGGTCCGGCCGATCCTCAACGGCTTCGCGCTCGGCCATGCCGGCGCCTATGCCAATGCCCATGTCTACACCGCCCGCGAGGCGCAGCTGGCGGCGCTGATGCCGGAAAAGGCCGCGCCCGACACCGGAAAATTCCTGCTCTGCCCGATGCCCGGCCTGGTCAAGGCGGTCTTCGTCGGCGTCGGCCAGGAGGTCAAGGCCGGCGAGCCGCTCGCCATGGTCGAGGCGATGAAGATGGAGAACGTCCTGCGCGCCGAAAAGGACGTCACCATCGCAAAGATCCTCGCCAGGGAAGGCGACTCCCTCGCCGTTGACGCCGTCATCATCGAATTCGCGTGAGAGATGCCACGGAGGACGCCATGCTTCCCGAAACGGTCGCCGCCGCCTTTCCGCTGCCCGATCAGGCGCAATGGCGCAGCGCCGTCGACAAGGTGCTGAAAGGCGCCGACTTCGAGAAGCGCCTCGTCTCCCAGAGCGCCGACGGTATCCGGATCGCGCCGCTCTATCCCGCCGCGCATGCCAAGACGCGGCCATTCCGCTCCGAAGCGGGCCGCTGGCACGTCGCCGCCCGGCTCGACCATCCGTCGCCCGTTTCCGCTCGTGATCTTGCGCTCGCCGACCTCGAAGGCGGCGCGGATACGCTCGTCCTCAGCTTCGCCGGCGCGCTTGCTGCCCGCGGCTACGGGCTGGTCGCCGAAGATGTCGCGGCGCTCGGCGCGGCGCTCGATGGCGTGATGCTGGACCTGATCCGGCTGCGGCTCGACCCCGCGCCGGCGGGGGAACGCAACGCCGGTTTGATCGCGGAGCTGATCGCGCGCCGCGATCTCGATCCCGCCAAGGTGGGGGTCGACTTCGGCCTCGATCCGATCGGCGTGCTCGCCAGCCATGGCGCGCTTCCAGCGACGTGGCCTGAGCTCGGCCGGAGCCTCGCCACGCTGATCGACGAACTCAGGGGGCGTGGCTTTTCCGGCCCGTTCCTGACGGTCGATACCAGGCCCTATCACGAGGCGGGGGCGAGCGAGGCGCAGGAACTCGGCGCGGCGATGGCGACGGCGATCGCCTATCTCAGGGCGCTGGAGGCCGGCGGCATGGCGCTCGACCTGGCGCGCGACGCGATCTCCTTCACGCTCGTTGCCGATACCGACGAGTTCATGACCGTGGCCAAGTTCCGGGCGGCGCGGCTGCTCTGGGAGCGCGTGCAGCAGGCCTGCGGCCTCGAAGCGAAGCCGATGGCGCTGCACGCCGAGACCGCCTGGCGCTCGCTGACCCGGCGCGATCCCTACGTCAACCAGCTGCGCGCCACGATCGCCGGTTTCTCGGCCGGGGTCGGCGGCGCGGATTCGCTCACCGTTTTGCCTTTCACCGCGGCGCTCGGCCTGCCCGACGCGTTTGCCCGGCGCGTGGCGCGGAACACCCAACTGATCCTGCTCGAAGAGGCCAATCTCTGGCGGGTCGCCGATCCGGCAGCCGGCGCCGGCGGGTTCGAGGCGCTGACGCAGGCGCTTTGCGAGCAGGGCTGGAGCAAGCTGCAGGATCTCGAACGCGAAGCTGCTGACGGGCTGCCCGGCATGGTCGCGGCGCTCGCCAATGGCCACGTCCAGCAGGGCTTGGCCCGCCAGCGTGCGCTACGTGCCAAGGCGATCGCAACCCGCCGCGAGCCGATCACCGGCACGAGTGAGTTTCCGCATCTCGGGGAAGGCGTCGTCGAGGTGCTCGCGGTTGCGCCCATGGCGGGCGGCTCTGAAGCGGCCGCTGCCGAGACGTGCCTCGTGGCGGAGGCCTTGCCGTCGCTGCGGCTGGCGGAGGATTTCGAGGCGCTGCGCGACGCCGCGGAAGCTGCGGCGGTGCAGCTCGGCAAGCGTCCGACCGCCTTCCTCGCGACGCTGGGCTCGATCGCCGATTTCACGGCGCGGGCCGGATTCGCCCGCAATCTGTTCGAGGCCGGTGGTCTCGCCGCCCCCGGCCATGACGGCTTTCCCGGCACGGCGGACACCGATCTCGCAGTGCTCGTCGCGGCCTTCGAGGCCTCGGGCGCAAGGCTCGCCTGCCTCTGCGGCTCCGATGCCGGCTATGCCAGCGAGGCGGTCGCGGCTGCGCAGGCGCTACGCGCCAAAGGCGCGACGGTCTGGCTCGCGGGCCGGCCGGGCGATCTCGAAGGCGCCCTGAACCAGGCCGGGGTGAGCGCGTTCATCTTTGCCGGCTGCGACGTGATCGAAACGCTGCGAAGCGCCCACGCCATTGCGGCGGCCTGACGGGAGTCACCGATGAGCTTGATCCCGGATTTTAGGACGCTTGGCTTTGCGGAGATCGCCGCCGCGCAGAGCGTCTCGCCCGTGACCGGCGACCTCTGGCAGACGCCGGAGGGGATTGCGGTGAAGCCGGTCTATACGGAAGCCGACCGCGCGGAGCTTTCCTTCGTCGACAGCCTGCCGGGTCTGCCGCCCTATCTGCGCGGGCCCTACCCGACGATGTATGTCAACCAGCCCTGGACGATCCGGCAATATGCCGGCTTCTCGACGGCCGAGGATTCGAACGCCTTCTACCGGAGGAACCTCGCCGCCGGGCAGAAGGGGCTCTCGGTCGCCTTCGATCTCGCCACCCATCGCGGCTATGACAGCGACCATCCGCGGGTCGGCGGCGATGTCGGCATGGCCGGCGTCGCGATCGACTCGATCTACGACATGCGCACCCTGTTCTCCGGCATCCCGCTCGGCGAGATGAGCGTCTCGATGACGATGAACGGCGCGGTGCTGCCGGTTCTGGCGCTCTACATCGTCGCGGCCGAAGAACAGGGCGTGCCGGCGGCAAAACTCTCGGGGACCATCCAGAACGACATCCTCAAGGAGTTCATGGTCCGCAACACCTATATCTATCCGCCCGGCCCCTCGATGCGGATCATCGGCGACATCTTCGCCTATACCTCGGCCAACATGCCGAAGTTCAACTCGATCTCGATCTCCGGCTACCACATGCAGGAGGCCGGGGCGACGCAGGACCTCGAGCTCGGCTACACCCTCGCCGACGGCGTCGAATATATCCGCGCCGGCCAGCGCGCCGGCCTTTCCGTCGACGTCTTCGCGCCGCGCCTGTCGTTCTTCTGGGCGATCGGCATGAACTTCTTCATGGAGGTCGCCAAGCTCAGGGCCGCAAGGCTGATCTGGGCGAAGCTGGTCAAGGATTTCGGGGCGCAGAACGAGAAGTCGCTGCCCTTGCGCACCCATTGCCAGACCTCCGGCTGGTCGCTGACGGCCCAGGACGTGTTCAACAACGTGCCGCGCACGATGATCGAGGCGATGGCGGCGACGCAGGGCCACACGCAGTCGCTGCACACCAACGCGCTCGACGAGGCGCTGGCGCTGCCGACCGACTTCTCCGCCCGCATCGCCCGCAACACCCAGATCCTGCTGGAGCAGGAGAGCGGCACGACCCGGATCATCGACCCCTGGGGCGGCTCCTATTATGTCGAGCGCTTGACCGCCGAGCTTGCGGCAAAAGCCTGGGCCCATATCCAGGAAGTCGAGGCGCTCGGCGGCATGGCCAAGGCGATCGAGGCCGGCATCCCGAAAC
>NZ_JAWDID010000105.1:0-4754 GCF_032464875.1 Allobosea rubneri | reverse complement strand
GTCGAAGCCTTCAGAACACGCATGCGAAGATCGTCACTCAGAGCTTGCGCCATCCTTCATTCCCTTTAACAGGAAGGTTGAATCAGCCCGAGCCGAGTTCGTCACATCACTATCGATTCAACGTTCGGCGGAAACGCTCTAGAGCGTTTCCGTTCGGCGTCATGATGGCGCGGAAATAAGGTCACGGAGTAACTCACATTCGACTTTTCACACCCTGGAAGGCCTATCGAGGACGCCTTATGAAGTATTTGATAGACCATTCCGCAGGGCACACCTGCTGCTTTTGTTTGCTCATGCCACTAAAAAATAGAGGCTTGGCAAGGTCGCGCGGAGCGAGGGGCCTTACTCGAAATACCTTCGGAACATCCAGCTCAAAGCCATGACATTGGCGGGACACTTTAGCTTCCGGCGATCCAGGGAACGGCAGGATCAAGCTCGGGCCACCGCCCTGATGATCTCCGACAGCGATTGCTCGACAAAGGTTGCGAACCACGTTTCACTCGCCTTATCACTAAGGCGGCATCCGCCGCTCGCAAGTGCGCGTACGGATTGATATCAAGCCGGATCAACTGCTATACGCAGCCGATATAAGGGTTTATGACGTTAATGTCCAGAACATACTTTCCTTTCAGCTCGGCAGCGCTACGAACTCCGCGCTGGCTCGAACACTCAGCGTGGGTGGAACACAGCCCATTTAGCTTCTGGCTCGTGTCATGGCTGCGTCCGAGAAGCATTGTTGAACTAGGCGTTCACACAGGATACTCCTATTTGACGTTCTGTCAAGCTGCCTCTTCTCTCGAAGGCAAATGTAGTGTATTTGGCGTAGATACATGGGAAGGTGACGAGCATGCCGGATTTTATAATTCGGCCGTCTATGATACGTTGAGGAGTTACGTGAACGAGAATTATCCTTCGTTCGGATCGTTGATTAAATCAAAATTCTCTGATGCAGTTCAGAATTTTCAGGACGAAACGATTGATCTGATTCATTTTGACGGCCACCATTCATTCGAGAGCGTCTCGGAAGATTGGAGCGAATGGAGATCCAAGCTGTCAAAAAATTCGGTTGTATTATTTCACGACACCAATGTTTACGATAGAGATTTCGGCGTTTATAAATTATGGAATAGCTTGTCTTCAGATTATCCCTCATTGGCCTTCCCGCACGGCTATGGCCTGGGCGTTTTGTTCTATGGCGAGACTGCGTCGCAGCGCTGGAAAGAAGAATTTTCGCACCTAGGCGCCGGCGATTGGAACGGCCTATTGCAGCTTTACGCTCGGCTGGGGCGAGGCCTGTCGCTGCAGCTGCAAATTCGAGATGTCCAGCGAAGCGCCGAGACTGAGGTCCAGCAGGCGCGCCAAGAGTTTGCTCGCGATTTGGAGGCCCAGCGCGGCGCGCTGACCGATGAGGCGCGGGCGGTATTTGCTGATAAGCTGACTGCCATAGAAAGTGACTATCAAAGCGCGCTTGCCGAAGGCTCTGATAAGCTGACCGCCCTGGAAAACGCCCATCAAAACGCGCTTTCCAAAAATACTGCCAAGCTGGCCGCCATGGAAGGCGCTTACCAAAGTGCGCTTGTCAATAATACGGCCGACCTGCGCGCCAAGCTCCACGAGGCCACAGCCGAGCTCGAAGCTATGCGGTCGTCCGCGAGCTGGCGCATGACATCGTCATACAGGTCCATCGGAAGCGCGATCAAATCCATCATGAAATCGTCGACGAAGTGAGTTCGGAGTTTGCATAATGCGGTTGGCATTTGTAGGGCAGGAAGAGTATTTCGGGTGTCACGTCGAGAGAGATCTCGATAATTTGTATAATACAAAGTTTTTTCAACTTCGATTTGGGGCGACCAAACAATACTATAAAGAATTGATTGAATTTAATCCAGATATAACAATAGTGTTCAGAGGTGAATTAATGGATGCCGAGACCCTTTCAGATTTGAATGGAACAAAAATAGGATATTCAACGGAGCCGTCTCCCAAAATAATAGAGGGAAGACTAGAATATACGCGGGATAGCCTTGGTCGATTCAAGACGGTTCTTGGAATTTTTGATAAACCCTACGACTATATCTTTCATTATGACGAGGCTTCGCGCTCGTTTTTTGAGAGTCAGGGGCTGTTTTTCAGCGGTTACGCTCCTTTGCCGATCGCTACCGAAACCTATGTGCCGCTACCGATCGAGCGCAGCAGAGGGATTTTGTTCTTTGGCCGCTCGACGGAACACCGCGAAGGTATTCTTGGACCGTTGAAGCGTGACTTCGATGTTCTTCATCTTGCCCATGGCTGGCCGGGAGGGACTGCGCACGAAATTAGCGAGTTCAACACTTTCGTTGCGCGATCGCGCGTAGTCCTCAACATTCACGCCGAAGACGAAGTTTCGTGGGAGCCGAGGCTGCAACAATGCCTATCCTGTGGCGCGCTGGTTATTTCTGAGCCCATATCAGACAATACGTATTTAACTCCGGATGTGCATTACCTGCAGGCCTCTGGCGGGCCTGCCTTCTACGACTTGGTGCGACGTGTGATGGAGAACCCATCAGAATTCGCAGGCGTGGCGCGCGCTGGGCGGCAGCGTGTCTTGCAAACGCTGTCCTCCGCGTCATGGTTTCCTCGGTTCTTTCAGAACTTGCAGCAGACTGGTGCTAACCGTTTTGCTCTGAATTCAAGCATGCTGTCCATCTCGGAGCTCGAGATCATGCTGGAGTTCAAGGGCTTCTCCCACCTCAGTACATATATGGCCTCACGCAATGCTTGATATCGCTTTCCTTGTCGCAGGCGTCGGCATTTCGGGTGGGACCAACACCATTCTCGAACATGCGGCGAATATCGCCCAGTTAGGAAATCGCGTCACCCTTGTGACCTTGAACAAGTGCTCGCCATCTGCCCTGGCATGGCATCCCAATGCGCAGCATCTCGCGACGCTTGGGGTGCGCGTCATCCATATCGACGAGGTTGGAAAGCGAGCCTTCGACGTCGCCATAGCAACGTTCTGGGCGACCGTGTTTCACATGTGGAAGATAAACTCAGAATCCTACCTCTATTACGTTCAGTCGATAGAATCTCGTTTCCCGAGCGAAGATGAGGTCGACCTGAAGCTTCTTATAGATTCTACCTACGAGATGGGCCTCGGTCTCATTACTGTTGCGAGTTGGATGACGCGATACCTGCAGCAGGTGCATGGGCAGACAGCATCCCTAGCGCTAAATGGGATCCGTAAGGACATATTTAACGCCGGGGTCCGCCCCACCCAGGTTCGCCCACAGAACGGGCCGCGCTTGTTGGTCGAGGGTCCGTTCGATGTCGCCTTTAAGAATGTTCCCAATACTCTGGCCGCGTGCCGGGATGCGGGCTTCCAAGACGTCTGGCTCGTTACGAACGACCGCATTGATCCGACAGTCGGGGGGGTGGGTCGTGTCTTCCAGCACGTTCCGATGGCCCAGATGAACGAGATTTATGGATCTTGCGATGTCTTGGTGAAACTAAGTTTAGTCGAGGGCATGTTTGGACCTCCTTTGGAAATGTTCCATTGTGGTGGGACAGCAGTTGTATTCGATGTTACGGGACATGATGAATACATAAAGGATGGCGTAAATGGTATTGTTGTCCAAACTGGAAATTATTCGCGCGTATCCGACGCCTTAAGGAAGCTGAGGAGTAGGCCTGAGATCTTACAGCGTCTTCAAATGAATGCCCTTAGAACCGCTTCGGAATGGCCAGATTGGCAACAAAGCTCCGCTTGTTTTATGAACTCGATAGAGGATGCACGAGGACGCGCGACTGTTACGCAGAGTCAACTTAGAAATATTTGCTGGAGGTTGTGGGCCCTATTTCAAACCGGGCGGCGACTGCGTGCTGAAGAGCGCGAAAAATCCCAAGCCGCCGCTTGCACTTCCCGGAGTCTTGAGGTAGCGGCTCATACAGCTCGCAATATTGAGGCGGAGATCCTTGATGCTGTCTACAGGAGCAACAGTTGGCGCATGACATCACCACTTCGCGCCATTATGCGCAGCATCTACAAGGTAACCGGGCGCGCAGGCTGATCGCTGTCGAGCGCGGGGAGCACAGCTAATTGCATGGAGGCCGCGATCCGGGGCCACGGCGCGGATCAGCCTGTATCTTGCCCCCCACAACAGTGGTCGATCTGTTCAGGGCAAGCGACAGCAGAAACCCAAGTAGATAGACTTCAAACTGCAGCAGCCATCACCCCCGCGGCGGCATAAGCAGTCCTGAGTCCGTCTTCAGACGAGCGCGTAGCTGTACAGATCATCGATTAGCTATTGAGCTTGCTTTGCCAGTTCACTGAACCGCGCCGGGTTGGTCGGAGGCTCCAACTCCTGAGAGGATGGGGCTATGACGAGCAACACGACGAACAAGTTCTCGCCTGAAGTACGCGCCCGCTCAATGCGGATGGTGCTGGATCATGAGGCCGAGCGTCGTCGCGCTGGGCGGCGATCACGTCGATAGCCGACAAAATCGGCTGCACGGCGCCGACGCTGAGCGAGTGGGTGAAGAAGGCTTAAGGTCGACAGCGGCCGCAAGCGCGGGCTGACGACGGACATGGCGGCCAAGCTCAAGGCTCTGGAACGCGAGAACCGGGAGCTGCGGCAGGCGAACGAGATTTTGCGCAAGGCGTCGGCGTATTTTGCCCAGGCGGAGCTCGACCGCCGACACCGGTCATGATCGGCTTCATCGACGATCACCGCGGGGCCTATGGGGTCGAGCCGATCTGCAAGGTGCTGCCGATCGCC
>NZ_JAWDID010000104.1:0-4877 GCF_032464875.1 Allobosea rubneri | reverse complement strand
CGGGCGCACGGTGTTGAAGTGGCGTCGCCAGCTTTCGATGACGATCCGGGCTTCGGCCAAGGTGTAGAAGATCTCGCCGTCGAGAAGTTCGTCGCGGAGCCTGGCATTGAACGACTCGATGAAGCCGCTTTCCCAAGGGCTGCCGGGCGCGATGTAGGCCGTCTTCGCGCCAACCGCACCGATCCAGGCCTGCACGGCCTTGGCGACGAACTCCGGCCATTATCTGAGCGAATGTGCGTTGGCACGCCGCGCAGGATGAACAGATCCGAGAGCACGTCGATGACGTCGATCGACTTCAGCCGCCGATCGATGCGGATTGCTAGGCACTCGTGGGTGAACTCGTCGATGATGTTCGGCATCCGGTATTTTCTCCCATCATGGGTCCGGTCCTCGACAAAGTCGTAGGACCAGACATGGTTGGGCCGCTCGGCGCGCAGGCGGATGCAGGATCCGTCCGCGAGCCAGAGACGGCCGCGTTTGGGTTGTCGGGCTGGAACCTTCAGCCCCTCGCGTCGCCAGATCCGCTCGACTTGGCTGTCGTTGACGACCCAGCCTGCCGTCGAACGCAGCAGCGCGGCAATCTTGCGATAGCCGTAGCGCCCATAGCGGCGGGCCAGTTCGACGAGGTCGGCGACGAGCTGCTCCTCATCGTCTCGGCCGCGCGGGATCCGGCGCTGGGTCGAGCGGTGCTGCCCGAGCACGCGGCAGACCCGCCGCTCCGATAGCTTCAGAGCGAGCCGGACATGGTCGATGCAGGCACGGCGACGCGCGGGGCTTACCAGTTTCCCGACGCCGCCTCCTTCAGGATCAGCTTGTCGAGCGTCAGGTCCGCGACGGCGCGGCGGAGCCGGGCGTTCTCCGCCTCGAGCTCCTTCATCCGTCTCACCTGATCCGTCTTCAGGCCACCGAACTCACGGCGCCAGCGGTAGTAACTCACCTCCGTCACGCCGATCGAGCGGATCGCGTCGGCAACGGATTGCCCCTGCGAGACCAGTACATCGACCTGCCGCAGCTTCGCGACGATCTCTTCGGGCTTGTGGCGCTTCTTCGGCATGGCGGTCCTCCTGTCTGCCAAAAGACATACTTCAGGGTGGACCAATTCAACGGGGGTGGATCAGTAGCGCGCCGGGATATTCATCGCCCGGCAGAACGCGATGGCGCGATGGGCGTAATCCCGGCAGACGCCGCGGCCTTCACGATATGCGTCGGTCGCCGTGCGGGTAACGCTGGCATCGTTGTAATTGAAGGCGATGCGCTGGTTGACGAAATCGCAGATCGCCTGGACCCGCGCCGCACCGGGCCGGGTTTTGCCGAAGAGCTGCCAGGCGAGATCGAGCAGGCGATCACTGTCGCAGAACCTACTCGCCAGCAGGAACACGAGACTTTCCTCCGGCAACTGTTCAACGGGAACTTGGCCGGCATTGAGGTCATGGCTTTCGGGCAGGCCGCTATCGGAGATGATTGCGTCTGCGGTGATCCGCATTAGCCCCTGTGGTGCCAGCAGGCGAGTGCACCAGTTGCCGAAGCTGTCCCGGTAGGCACTGACGGGAACGAAGGCTTGATGCGGATATGATCGGGTTCGGCAAGGTCCGATACCCGGCTGAAATGCACGTTCAGCATCAGGATGACGGGTGTCGGTTGCGGGAAATCGTAGTCGAGCTCGTAGCCGATCCTGAGTTTCACACGATGCCTTCTGCGCGATCATTGCGCGCGATCGTTGGTGGCCCGTTGACCAAGCAGACCATCATGCATGTTCTCGGCTACGGCGATATAGGCTGCGCTTGATCTTAGATGAGGGGCCGCTTCGACCACGTCCGCTTTCAGGCAGCCTCGCAATGCCCGCTTCTGGCGCGGCACTGCCTGGAGCAATTGCCCAAGGCCGTCTCCATCAGCGCCAGTCCCGCGTTGGCGATGGAGTCGTCCGACGTGAAGCCGAACGCATCTTGCAAACGCAGCGCTACGACCTGCTGCACGATGCTGTACGCGGATACGGAAACGAGCGTGATCGCGAAGAACGGCCAGATGCGCGAGAGCTTCAGGTCGGCGGTCGGGAAGACAGCCTCCAGATTGCTCCGTTGCGGCTCCGGGGCGAGCAGGGCCACGCTCACGAGCGCCAGCCCGGCGAGTCGCGCAACCCGCAGGAAGGTCAGCACCGCATCGCGGCCTCCGATGCCAAAGCCGAACCGATGATCGCGCTGAACCCGTAGGCCGCGCCGTGGATCCCCATACCGCCGGCGCGTGCCTCTGGCGCCGTGATTTCTGCGACATAGGCTTGGGATGCGGGGAGGAGGCCCGCGGAAACCAAAGTCTGCGCCGATCGCGCCGCGAGGAAGAGACCGAGTGCGAGAGCGGCGCTCATGGTCGCGCCCAGTCGACGCCCGACGATGAAGCCAAACGCCAAGGGGCGTGCATCGCGCCGGCGAGCGCAATTACGAGCACGGGGCGACGTCCGATCCGCTCGGTCAGGTATCCCCAGGTCGGCGCCGCGATCATCAGCAAGAGGGCGGAGACGGAGAGGATCGCGCCCGTCTGGATGTCCGTGAAGCCGAGACGGCGCCCGAGCGGAGGCAGCACCACGACCAGAAAGGACTGGCCCGCCGCTTTGGCCATGAGGGCGAGGAACAAAGCGAGCGACGCCAGGCTGTGTTGGGATGGTGGCATGATATCATCGAAACTGGATGGCCAGGGCAACCGCGGCGTTCCGCCGACCGCCGGCGCCCCGGGCGGGGCGCGTGATCAATCGGTCCCGTCCCCCTCGGCGAAGCGGCGGAGCGCTCCCGGATCGGTGATGGTGATGGAGCGGTAGGTGTTGCTCAGCCACCCGGCCTCGGCGAAGCGCTTGATGGCGGCGTTGACCCGCTTGCGCGAGGCGTTCGCCATGACACCGACCTCGCTCTGGGTCAGCGGGATCGGTGCCTCTCCGATCCAGGTCGTGCGCTGAAGCACCGAGGCGATCCGCCGGTCGGCCTCGCGCTTTTGCAGATCGTGGATCACGCGGAACAGGAACTCGACAGTCATCATCAGCAAGAGCGCGACATGGTGCACCACCGCCGGATCGCGGGCGGCCATCTGATCCATAGCGTCGAGGGGA
This sequence comes from Allobosea rubneri, assembly GCF_032464875.1. Classification (NCBI taxonomy): domain Bacteria; kingdom Pseudomonadati; phylum Pseudomonadota; class Alphaproteobacteria; order Hyphomicrobiales; family Alloboseaceae; genus Allobosea; species Allobosea rubneri. The sequence continues at coordinate 1,786 of NZ_JAWDID010000104.1, read as the reverse complement.
AGATGCAGCATCGTCGTTTCGACGACGGCCCTAAGTTCGGCCTTCCGCGGCTTCCGCGTGAGAAAGCAGCCTTCGCCGGTCCAATAACCTGGAACCCCCAGAAGGTTCAGGCGCGGCGTCGCGTCGGCCGGGGCGAGGCTAACGCTGACGATGCCCGCCACGAGCCCATAGACCCCGCCCGGCGGATCGCCGAGATGGAACACCGGCTCGCCCGGAGCGAAGTGCAGCAACATCGAACGCCGCAACACCTCGGTCCGGAACGCCTCCGGCACCAGCGGCAGCCAACCGCGTTCGCCCATGACCTTTTCGGCGTAAGCCTTGCTGACGCGCTCCATGAAAAAGCCTCGACTTTGTCCGATTTCGGACAATTACCGCTTTCGCCGCGCTTATACTAGCGGTCGTAGCGCCGCCGCCTCCTTGTTCCCGGTCTCACCGAGGACGGATGGCGTTCGACAACAGGCGCGCGACGAGACGGTATTCGGAGGCGCTGAATTGGCCCGTGGCTGTGGGCGGAAAGACGATGCACGCCACCATGAGGGCGTGATCGCGCAGAAAAGAACCTCGCATGATCGATCGGGAATGACCACTTCCGACTCGGCTCCGCGGAGCCGCGCCCGCAAGGTCATGAAGTGGGCGCTCGCCACAGCGGCTATCCTGGCCGCTGGCCTTCCGGTCGAGGCCGCAGATTTGCCACCCGCCGCGAAGGGGCCACCCTCGTTCGCCCTGGCGACCGGTCCGACGTTCTCCTTCACAGGCTATGGCTGGGCCTCGGCGCTGCACGGGCGTGCTTCGACTCTGCCGCCGCTGCCCGCAGCCAAGGTCGATCTCAGCTTCGGGGACATCCTGAAGGACCTCAATGGGGGGGTGATGGGCGTCGCCGAGATGCGGATCGGCAACTGGGGCTTCATCGTCGACGCCATGCTCACCCAGGTGACGTCGGATGGGACGCTGCCGGGGCCGTACTTCTCCAATGTGAAACTGCGCTCGCAGACGCTCACGCTGCGAGCCTCCGTCCTGTATCGGCTCTATAGCGACACCACCTTCGACGTCGATCTCGGTGCGGGGCTGCGCTTCTGGAACCTCGACAGCCGCCTGAAGATCGGCCCGGGCGCGCTCAACCTCGCTATCGTGCATTCCGAAGCGGGGAACTGGCTCGATCCGGTGGTGGCCGCCCGGTTGATCACTCGGCTCGGCGGGCCATGGAGCCTGACCCTGATCGGAGATGTCGGGGGCTTCGACGCGGGTTCGCGGCTGACCTGGCAGGCACTGGGGACGGTGAACTACCGCTGGAGCGAGAACTGGATGCTCCACGCCGGCTATCGACCCTGCATGTCGACTACCGCAGCGGCCGCTTCTTCTACGATACGACCATGCACGGCCCGATCCTGGCCACGACTCCTGCGGCAGATCCGATCCACAACTACGTCAACTCCTTCTGAGCCGTCCGTGCCCTCGCCGGGAGAACATCGTCATGACAAGCTCCTCCTCCTTCATCAACAGACGGGCCCTTCTCGCATCGCTCGCGAGCATCGGCGCGGGCGCTTCGCTCGGCTCGACCGCAAGCCCTTCGGCCGCCCGGGCGGCTGAAGCCGAGACGCTGCGCGCGATCGCAAAGGAGGCGACGATCTGGGGCTTCCCGCTCGTCGATAATTACCGCATCTGTCCGTCGTCAGATGATTTGAGGCTGTTTCGATGTCTCAGGAACGGAGGCTCTGGCTCATCTGGGTTTGAGGTTATGCGGCCTTCAGCTGATGCTGCAAGCGTCTCTGCTGGATGGTCTGGCGCT
>NZ_JAWDID010000103.1:2500-5497 GCF_032464875.1 Allobosea rubneri | reverse complement strand
CTTCACGAAGGTTGTTGACAGTCTGAGATGGTTGCTTCTATAAAGCGGCCATCGAGACGGCGACGCCGCTGGCGGCGCCGCTCCTGCTTCACTGGAACGTTGGGCGTGGTGGCCGAGAGATCGGTTCGCGATGCTGTTCGGATGTGTAGCCTGCTGTTTGAAAACTGAAGACAGAAAGAGAAACGTGGACGGCGAAGTTCTTGCGGACTTGCTTACGGGCAAGTCGAACGAGACTTCGGTGTGCTGCGTTTACAAGAGCCATCGCTGATGAGTTAGGTGAAAGCCTGGGTCATCAAGCAATGACTCCGTCAATACGCAGCGATGCCGGAACAAACTCATCAAATCTGAGAGTTTGATCCTGGCTCAGAGCGAACGCTGGCGGCAGGCTTAACACATGCAAGTCGAACGGGCACTTCGGTGCTAGTGGCAGACGGGTGAGTAACACGTGGGAACGTACCTTTCGGTTCGGAATAATTCAGGGAAACTTGGACTAATACCGGATACGCCCTTCGGGGGAAAGATTTATCGCCGATAGATCGGCCCGCGTCTGATTAGCTAGTTGGTGAGGTAATGGCTCACCAAGGCGACGATCAGTAGCTGGTCTGAGAGGATGATCAGCCACATTGGGACTGAGACACGGCCCAAACTCCTACGGGAGGCAGCAGTGGGGAATATTGGACAATGGGCGCAAGCCTGATCCAGCCATGCCGCGTGAGTGATGAAGGCCTTAGGGTTGTAAAGCTCTTTTGTCCGGGAAGATAATGACTGTACCGGAAGAATAAGCCCCGGCTAACTTCGTGCCAGCAGCCGCGGTAATACGAAGGGGGCTAGCGTTGCTCGGAATCACTGGGCGTAAAGGGCGCGTAGGCGGACTCTTAAGTCGGGGGTGAAAGCCCAGGGCTCAACCCTGGAATTGCCTTCGATACTGAGAGTCTTGAGTTCGGAAGAGGTTGGTGGAACTGCGAGTGTAGAGGTGAAATTCGTAGATATTCGCAAGAACACCAGTGGCGAAGGCGGCCAACTGGTCCGATACTGACGCTGAGGCGCGAAAGCGTGGGGAGCAAACAGGATTAGATACCCTGGTAGTCCACGCCGTAAACGATGAATGCCAGCCGTTGGGGTGCATGCATTTCAGTGGCGCAGCTAACGCTTTAAGCATTCCGCCTGGGGAGTACGGTCGCAAGATTAAAACTCAAAGGAATTGACGGGGGCCCGCACAAGCGGTGGAGCATGTGGTTTAATTCGAAGCAACGCGCAGAACCTTACCAGCTTTTGACATGTCCGGTTTGAGGAACAGAGATGTACCTCTTCAGTTCGGCTGGCCGGAACACAGGTGCTGCATGGCTGTCGTCAGCTCGTGTCGTGAGATGTTGGGTTAAGTCCCGCAACGAGCGCAACCCTCGCCCCTAGTTGCCATCATTCAGTTGGGAACTCTAGGGGGACTGCCGGTGATAAGCCGCGAGGAAGGTGGGGATGACGTCAAGTCCTCATGGCCCTTACAGGCTGGGCTACACACGTGCTACAATGGCGGTGACAATGGGCAGCGAAAGGGTGACCTCGAGCTAATCCCAAAAAGCCGTCTCAGTTCAGATTGTACTCTGCAACTCGAGTACATGAAGGTGGAATCGCTAGTAATCGTGGATCAGCATGCCACGGTGAATACGTTCCCGGGCCTTGTACACACCGCCCGTCACACCATGGGAGTTGGGTTTACCCGAAGGCGTCGCGCTAACCGCAAGGAGGCAGGCGACCACGGTAGGCTCAGCGACTGGGGTGAAGTCGTAACAAGGTAGCCGTAGGGGAACCTGCGGCTGGATCACCTCCTTTCTAAGGTAGAATTCTCCACGAGATCTTTGGTCTTGTATTGAATTCGCTTGGAACAAAAGAAGCCAGTCAGGCTTCGACATGCGGAACCTCGCCGTCTTCGTTTCTCTTTCTTTTTCCGGGCAATGTGCCTGGCCCGTCGACATAGGGTCGATGCCGGCCGGCGCATTCTGGGCCAACGCTTTCAGGTCTTTGGCCGTGCCGAAAGGTTTGCTTTCGGCGTTCAGGTCTCGGGCCTGTAGCTCAGTTGGTTAGAGCGCGCGCTTGATAAGCGTGAGGTCGGAGGTTCAAATCCTCCCAGGCCCACCACTTCCTGTGTTGCTTTTCTGATCGGGGCCATAGCTCAGTTGGGAGAGCGGTAGCTTTGCAAGCTTCAGGTCGTCGGTTCGATCCCGTCTGGCTCCACCAGAAAGTCCCGGAAATTCAGGTTTCATAGATTGCTGTCTTCGGATGGCGATAGATGATGCTGTTTGTCATTGTTAAGAGGGAATGTATTCGAGAGCTGCTCATCCTGCAGCATGCTCGGTTCGATCACCAATCGACCGGGTTAAATCGGGTACATTCGGCAAGCATAATGGTCTTTCTGATCTTGTCTTGCAGCTTGAATGCTGCGGACATCGATCATGAGAACGATCAAGTGCCTTAAGAGCATTCGGTGGATGCCTTGGCGCTGAGAGGCGATGAAGGACGTGATACGCTGCGATAAGCCGTGGGGAGCTGCGAATGAGCTTTGATCCGCGGATTTCCGAATGGGGAAACCCACCTTCGATCTCTGTTATTCCAAGGACAGGTTACGGCCTGTGCTTGGGCCTGTCTTCGGACTAACAGAGATCAAAAGAAGGTATTGAACTCTGAATACATAGGGGTTCAAAGCTAACCCAGGGAACTGAAACATCTAAGTACCTGGAGGAAAGGACATCAACGAGACTCCGTTAGTAGCGGCGAGCGAACGCGGACCAGGCCAGTGCTTGCCTGTAAGTTACCGGAAGTGGTTGGGAAACCACGCATTAATGGGTGATAGCCCCGTACGGATCTGCGAACAGGCGAGACATGAGTAAGGCGGGACACGTGAAATCCTGTCTGAACGTGGGGGGACCACCCTCCAAGCCTAAGTACTCCTCAGCGACCGATAGTGAACAAGTACCGTGAGGGAAAGGTGAAAAGCACCCCGAC
>NZ_JAWDID010000102.1:0-5985 GCF_032464875.1 Allobosea rubneri | reverse complement strand
CCCCCGCCCTCCCCGAAGCGCGGGCGCTGATAGTCCGGCCGCAGCCAGCGCACCGCGCCGCGCGCCTCCTCGCCCCGCCGCTCGCGATTGAGGGCGATCAGACGGGAAAGGACCTCCTCCACACCGGCATCGACCGGCCAGCCATAGACCGCGGCCACCGCGGCATCGATGGTGTCGTGATGCTCGCCGAGGATCAGGACGAGGCCGCGATCGCGGACATCCTCCTCGCCGGGCGTCAGCGGCAGGCCGGCCCGGATCTTCTCATGGACATTGTAGAGCCCGGTCAGCGTCAACCCGGGATTCGCCGCGAGCACCTGCTTGCGCAAGGCGTCGAGCGCCTCGGCCGGCTCGCGGATCGCCTCTTTCTGACTCTCCGTGGCGTCGGGGAAGGGAAAAGGATCGAAGCAGCGCGATTTGGAATAACGGGGATCATTGCCGATGCCGAGCCAGCCACCGGCGCGCAACGCCCAGAGCTGATGGATGCGCGAGGACAGCACGCCGAGATGGAAGGCGTCCGAGAGCGCGACCGCGATGACCATGTTGTCTGGCAGGATCGACTGGTCGAGGAACTGGAAGACGCGATGCTTGGCGGTTTCGACCGTGGCGATGTAGCGCTGCAGGCCCGCGAGCGCCGGCCGCAATTCGCGACGCGGCTCGCCAAAAACCCACCAGAGATCGCGATAGGACTGCCGGTTGTTGGCGTCGCGCCCGATCAGCCTACCGGTCGCGTCCTTTACCTCCTTCACCGTCAGCTTGATGTGCTGGTAGACCTCCGGGAAGCGCTCGCGGACCTCTCCGGCGTCGAGCCCGAACAGGTCGATGACGAGGGCGCCGCGCGGGCGGGCGGCGAGATCGCGCCCGTTCCGATAAGGCCGGATATGCGCTTCGAGCCCGGGACGCCGGCCGAGGCCGAGCCCCGCCGCCTCTGCCGGCGAGACAATGAAGCCCGCCCCGTGCAGCTTGACGCCGGGCGAGCACATCGCCTCGTTGCCCAGCAAGGACTGGGCACGCGAAGCGTCGGCGCCGATGGTGAGGTCGGCATTGATCCGGCCCGCCCGTTCGGCGAAGCCGATCTGCGGCTGATCGCTGTCGAGGCCCGTTTCCGAGATGACTTCGAGCAGGCGCCCCTCATGTCGGCCGGCAGCGGCCACCGTCATGGCGATGCGCACCGCGGCGGCGTCCTTGCCGGCCTTGGTCCAGGGATGGTCGGCCACCGCCAGCAGCAACGAAACCGGGTTTTGCGCATCCAGATGCCGCTCGACGGTGCGGCGCTGGAAGAGCTGCGTGATCGAATTGGTGGTGACGAAGCCGAAGCGCCGCAGCACCGTGCCCGGCTCTGTGAGCAGCGCGGCGGCGCGGTCCCACCAGTACATGACGAGGTCGGCGCTCTCGTTCATCTGGGGCCAGGCGAGCCGCAGCGCCGCCACATAGCCGTCGCCGAGCCGGCCGCGCAGGTCCTTGCCGCCGATGAAAGGCGGGTTGCCGACGATAAAATCCGCCTCCGGCCAGGGCGGCGGACGCGGATTGGCCGGCGCGACCTCGCGGCCGGCTTCCACAGAAGGCACCGGCCAGTCGTCCCAGGTCAGCAGCGCATCGCCCGGCGCGATCTGCGCCAGCTTCCGCAGGATCGGCTCGCGCGGCGCGTAGGCCCGCGTCCGCAGATGCCATTGCAGATAGCCGATCCAGAGCATCAGATCGGCGATCGCCACCGCCCGGCGATTGGCGTCGATGCCGAAGAACTGCCCCGGCCCGACGCCGCGTTCGGCGAAGCCGCCGAGATGCTCGACCGCGCCGAGCTCGGCGGCGGTCTCGAGTACCTCGCCCTCGAGCCGCTTCATCAGATCCTGGGCGACATGCAGGAAATTGCCGGTGCCGCAGGCGGGGTCGAGCACGCGCGTCTTGCAGAGCCGCGTGTGAAAGGCCTCGACCAGCGCCAGCGCCGCCCGCGCGCTGCCGCCATCGCGCGCCTGCTGGGCCGCGCCGAGCACGGCTCGCCAGTCGTCGCGCAGCGGCGCGATCACGGTCTCGACGACCAGACGCTCGACATAGGCGCGCGGCGTGTAATGCGCGCCGAGCCTTGCCCGCTCGGCCGGCTCCAGCGCCTGTTCGAGCAATGCGCCGAAGATCGCCGGTTCGACCAGGCTCCAATCGTGTTCGGCCGCCGCCAGCAATTCGGCGATGCCGTCCCGGCCGAGCGCGAAGACCTGCGGCTCGGCGAACATGCGGCCGTTGAACTGCTTTATCTGCGCCCGCACCGCCGAGGAATAGTCGCCGCGATCCATCGCCCGCCAGAGATCCTCGACCAGCGGCTTGAAGCTCTTCGGCGCCTCCAGGCATTCGCGCAGCAAGCGCTTGAAGCTGTCGCGCGGGATCAGGCCGACATCCTCGGCGAACATCGTGAACAGGCAGCGCATCAGGAAGAGCGCGACATCCTCGGCGTCGTAGCGCCGTTCGAGCGCCTTCGAGACGGCGGCGAGCCGCAGTGCGATCTGGCGCGTCGCGAGCGCCGCATGGCGGGCGGGGTCGAGCGAGCCGGGATCGGACCAGATCCCGGCGATCCGGGCCCGGATCGCCGGGTCGCGGAGATCGTCGAGATAGACGCGGAAACGGTGCCGGTCGGGAAACTGGGCGTAGTTCTTCCCCTGGCCGGAAAAGTCGGCATAGAACTCGAAGCAGTGCCCGACATCGCAGAGGATGACGAAGGGCGGCCAGCCATGCGAGGCCGGCAGAGCCCGGGCATAATGCTCGGCCTGGCGCTTGGCGTGCAGCATCATGACGTCGAGCGAGCGGTCGGCGCCGCGACGACCACGCGGCACGGCCGAGGGCTCATCCGCCCCGTCCCCGGCCAGCAGGATCTCCTTGCGCTGGCCCTTGAGGCGGCTCTGCTTGGCTTCGAGCACGAAGCAGGACTTCTTATAGAGGTCGATGCGGCCGGTGCCGGCCGTACCGGCGTCATCGTGGAACGCCACCGGATATTCGAAGCGATAGGTCACCGCCTCGGCATCGCTGGTCGGCGGAAGCGGCGTCTCGGCGCCGATCAATCGGCAGAACTCGGTCAGGAACTGCGCATAGGCGGCCCGCTCCGCACCCTCCGAGACACGCCATTTCGCGATGAAGGCGTCGACGGCCGCCGCATCGGTCCCAGCCCCGCCCCCCGGCATGGCCGCTCCCATTGATTGCATCACCTAATAATACAACTAATGCGAGCAGATCGTCTCCTGTCAACTCCTGTCATCAATCGAGAGGGAGCGCGTCCCTGCCCCCTCGCATCGGCGGCGATCTGCGCCCATATTGCGGCCATGCCAAAGCGCCCCGATGCCAGCTCCGACACCGCCTCGCCCGAGGCGGAACGCCCCGCCGCCAAGGCCAAGCCCGCGAAGAAGCCGGCGAGCGCCCGCACGCCCAATTCCAAGGCGACGAAGCCTGATCTGAAGCCGCTGGAGGGCTATCTCGCCGATCTGCTCAACCCGGCGATCAACCGCGGCACGGCGGTGCCGGGCGGCGCCTCCGGCTTCAAGGACACGCCGCAGGCCGGCTACGAGGCGCGGCCGGGCGAGGCCGGCGAGGCCAAGAAGCGCAAGCTCTCCAAGAAGGCCGACGCCGCCTTTGCCGGCTCGGATGGCGAGACCGCGGCCTCGCTGACGGCGCAGTCGCTGCAGACGCTGCTGGAGACCGGCAGCCCGTTCATCGAGCCCGGCAAGCCCTGGACGCCGCACCGGCCCGAACGCCCCGAGAAATCGGAAGGCGGCGTGCGTTTTCAGATGAAGAGCGATTTCTCTCCATCAGGGGACCAGCCGACCGCGATCGCCCATCTCGTCGACGGTATCAGCCGGCAGGAGCGCGACCAGGTGCTGCTCGGCGTCACCGGCTCCGGAAAGACCTTCACCATGGCCAAGGTGATCGAGGAGACGCAGCGCCCCGCGCTGATCCTCGCGCCGAACAAGACGCTGGCGGCCCAGCTCTACGGCGAGTTCAAGAGCTTCTTCCCCGACAACGCGGTCGAGTACTTCGTCTCCTATTACGACTACTACCAGCCCGAGGCCTATGTGCCGCGCTCGGACACCTATATCGAGAAGGAATCCTCGATCAACGAGCAGATCGACCGGATGCGCCATTCGGCGACGCGCTCGCTGCTCGAACGCGACGACGTGATCATCGTCGCCTCGGTCTCCTGCATCTACGGCATCGGCTCGGTCGAGACCTATACGGCGATGACCTTCTCGCTGAAGCTCGGCGAGCGCATCGAGCAGCGCCAGCTGATCGCCGACCTCGTGGCGCTGCAGTACAAGCGCGTCCAGCACGATTTTGCGCGCGGCACCTTTCGGGTCCGGGGCGACACGGTCGAGCTCTACCCGGCCCACTATGAGGACCGCGCCTGGCGCATCGGCCTGTTCGGCGACGAGATCGAGAGCATCTCGGAATTCGATCCGCTCACCGGCCAGAAGACCGGCGAGCTCGAATTCATCAAGGTCTACGGCAATTCGCACTACACCACGCCGCGGCCGACGCTGAACCAGGCGGTGAAGTCGATCAAGGAGGAGCTCAAGGGCCGGCTCGACGAGCTCAACCGCATGGGGCGCTATCTCGAGGCGCAGCGGCTCGACCAGCGTTGCACCTTCGACATCGAGATGATCGAGGCCACCGGTTCCTGCAACGGCATCGAGAACTATTCGCGCTATCTCACCGGCCGCAAGCCGGGCGAGCCACCGCCGACCCTGTTCGAGTACCTGCCCGACAACGCCCTCGTCTTCACCGACGAAAGCCATGTCACGGTCCCGCAGATCGGCGCGATGTACAAGGGCGACTTCCGCCGCAAGGCGACTTTGGCCGAATACGGCTTCCGCCTGCCCTCCTGCATGGACAACCGGCCGCTGCGCTTCGAGGAATGGGACGCGATGCGCCCCGCCTCGGTGCATGTCTCGGCGACGCCCGGCTCATGGGAGATGGAGCAGACCGGCGGCGTCTTCACCGAGCAGGTCATCCGCCCGACCGGGCTGATCGATCCGCCGGTCGAGATCAGGCCGGCCAAGCACCAGGTCGCCGACCTGCTCGACGAGGTCAAGGAGGTCACCGAGAAGGGCTACCGCACCCTCGTCACCGTGCTGACCAAGCGCATGGCCGAGGACCTGACCGAATACCTGCACGAGAACGGCGTGCGCGTGCGCTACATGCACTCCGACATCGACACGATCGAGCGCATCGAGATCCTGCGCGACCTGCGCCTCGGGACGTTCGACGTGCTGGTCGGCATCAACCTGCTGCGCGAGGGCCTCGACATTCCCGAATGCGGCTTCGTCGCCATTCTCGACGCCGACAAGGAAGGTTTCCTGCGCTCGGAGACCTCGCTGATCCAGACCATCGGCCGCGCCGCGCGCAATGTCGACGGCAAGGTCGTGCTCTATGCCGACCACATCACCGGCTCGATGGAGCGGGCGATGGCCGAGACCAATCGCCGCCGCGAGAAGCAGCTCGCCTACAATGAAGAGCACGGCATCACGCCGCAGACGGTGAAGAAGAACATCGGCGACATCCTCGGCTCGGTCTATGAGCGCGACCATGTCACCGTCGATCGCGGGCTGGTCGAGGCGCCGGTCGCCGGCCACAACCTGAAAGCTGCGATCGCCGATCTCGAAAAGCGCATGCGCGAGGCCGCCGCCGACCTCGAATTCGAGACCGCCGCGCGCCTGCGCGACGAGATCAAGCGCCTGCAGGCGACCGAGCTCGCCATCGCCGACGACCCGCTCGCCCGCCAGAGCGATGTCGAGGGCAGCGCCGGCAAATACCAGGGCGAGCGGTCCTACGGGGCGAGCGCCAACCTGCCGACCCGCGCCCGCAAGCCGACCGACGCCGATATGGGCCCGCACAATTGGGGCGGGGGCGAAGCGAAGCCGGTCGCGCGCGTGGCGCGACCGCGCAAGCCCGGGCTCGACGAAATGGGCCCGGTGCCGGAGTCGCGACCCAAGGGGGCGGGGGAGAGACGAGGGA
>NZ_JAWDID010000101.1:0-6431 GCF_032464875.1 Allobosea rubneri | reverse complement strand
CTGCCGGTGCTTTCTCCGGCCCGGATTTCTGTCTCATCTGCGCTCCAAAATGGCTGCGATGATCCAGAAATCCTCCCTTCCCGAAAACCCCTGAACTGTCTCAAGGGCGCTGACGGCAGACACCTGCTCTCCAGTTGGAAGCGTTGCCGCGGATGTACCGGCCGCAGCCGACAGGAGAGCAAAGCGAATTTCCCGGCGATGGCCGGAACCGCCAAGTCCTGACCTCGGTCAGAGGCCCGTCGTCCAGCAGCGGCGGGCTTTTCGTTTCAGCGGCGGCGGGCGGTGCTCAACTGTAAGTTTTTGGCGCTAAGGGTGATCAGGCCGCGCTCGCGCCCGTCGAACCGGTTTGCTGAGCCAGAGCTGAGCGCGGCTGGCTACGTCGTGGTCCGGCGGGGTGAGACCAGCGCAGTTGCGGGTAAGCTTAGTCTCCACTTTACCGCGATTGATCCGGTGCCCAAAATTTTGTGGCGCCTTCTGGGAGGGAATTGAGGAACTTCTGAAACCCTGGACGATCGACGACTTGCCAAAGCGCTTCTGCTACATCAGCGATCGAACTCTCGGGCGAAAAATTGTGGTCTCGCCTTAAGCTTTGAACCTCAAGCGTCATTGCCGGGAGATCGCCGAATGGCAGAATGGCATCATCCGTATCCCACTCTGCGACAAAGATTGCCCTCAACACTGGCGGCAGCAGGCCAGCAAATGCCACTGCCTGCTTCACAGTCAGCCGTCGTCGGAAGGTCTGCAGAACGGCTTGAACCATGGTGTAGGCCTGATTGCGTGTCGACAGGCCCGCATTATCGCGTGCGAGCGCGAGAAAGCGCTCGAACTGTTCGGAGGCGCGCTGGTATTCCATGGGAATAGTCACGATCAACATTTCCTCAAACTTGCGTCGGGGGAATGAGCCTCACGCGACCGCGGTCTAATCGACCGACGCCTTCGATCGCATAGTCCTTGCCCCGACCAGCTTACGCGGAAAGGTATCGACCTTCTGCCGTTGCTGGTTGAGATTCCTCTGTGGAGCCCTGCTGTACAAGGCAGTGGATCCTCACCTTTCAGACATTTCCTATGCCGCAAAGGCCGATCGTGAGAACTTTATCCGCTCCGAAACGAAACGGCTCTTGGGGTGGATGTCGGGCGCGGGTAGGTATCGCGAGTCTGGAGGCTCCCGCCCTTGCAATGATCAGGCGGCGACTACGCTCAGCCGCAGCCCCAAAACCTTGGTAGCCTTGGCGAGGCTGTCGAGCGTCGGGTTTCCACCAGGCTGGAAAGTCTTATAGACTGTTTCCCGGCTAAGCCCGGCTTCCTTCGCAAAGGCAGTGACGCCGCGAGCGCGGGCAATATCGCCGATGGCGGAAGCGATGAGGGACGGGTCGCCATCCTCAAGCGCGGCAGCGATATAGGCGGCCTGCTCCTCGGGTGTCTTGAGGAAGTCCTGAACGTCAAACTTGGTCGTTTCGAGGGCCATGACCTAGACCTCCTTTGCCATTTGTTTTGCCTTAGCGATGTCTGCGGCCTGCGTTCGCTTGTCGCCGCCGTTGAGCAGAATGACGACAAACTTGCCTTGCTGCACGAAGTACAGGCGGTAGCCCGGCCCATAGTCGACCCGCAGCTCGCTCACGCCGTCGCCGACTGCCTTCACGTCGCCAGGATTGCCCAACTCCATCCGACGAATACGAACAATGATCCGAGATATGGCATTGGCATCTCGCAGGCCCTTGAGCCAGTCTGAGAATGTCGCCGTCTGCCGGACTTCGATCATGTGTACTACAGTACACGATCGATCCATGATCTGTCAACTATGATACACAGGCAGCTTGGCCGGTGGGAGTTATCGTCCTTGAGGGCAGGGCGCGCGGGAGCGCTACCCTCATTGAAGAGCGCGACTGAGCTGTGGCGCGCTCTGATGATCATGCACAGGAGAAGCGTGAAAGCGCGGGGCTCAGATCGAAGGCCGCCGAGCCGGTCGCCTTGATCCATCCGGCGGGCCTTCGAATGCTGAGCGAGCATCGCAGTGCATTTGCGCCGCGTACACGAACCGTCGCCATGCCGGCATCGGAACGGTTGCAGGAGAGATCGAGATCGCATGCGGCGCGTAAGCATCGGGTGGCACAACCTCGTCAGGGTCGTAGCCGGCGGAGCGGGCGAGGGCTCGAGCGATGTACTCTACGCGACCGTATTCCATGACACCCCTGCGATCTGTTGTTCAGCCGACCCCCGGAAGCTCGCTAGTCTCCTGTCCCGAACCTCGCCATCCTGAATAGCAGCAATTTCCTGGACGAGTTGGTGGACCTTCTTCTGCGCGTGGCAAAAAGCGTCCGCATCGAGCGGCGTCTGAGCACCCCCGCCGAGTGCCTCGAGGGCATTGTTGATGGCGCCCCAGAGAGCGCTGAAGCGATCGATCAGGTCCGGTACCCGTCTTGCGTCAACATGGTTCATCCATGCACGCTACAGGCTTGGGCCGATGGCGCACCGTCAAAAGACAGGTCCGCAGGCGTTCGCTTCACGCCTCTGGAAACGGGCTCGAGGGCGGCGAGGCGAGCGTTATGAGGTTGCCATATGGATCGCGGATCTGCGCCAGCGTCGAATAATCGCCGGGAATGTCATCGCCGAGCTCAAGTCCCAAGTCTTTGAGGCGACGGCGCTCGGCTCCGAGGTCATCCACGTAAAGGAAAATGACGCCCCGGACTGCGATTTCTGTACTGCTGGAAAGCATGAGACCGCCGTGATCCGAGAATTCCCAATGCAGGAGGGTTGGCATCGGACGGTAGGTCGGTCCTCGGCCGAGGAGCTTGGTGTACCAGGCTTCGCCGTCAGCTAGGTCGGGCGCCAGGAGGGCGGCATAGCTCTTCTGCAGGTGCATGTCGGAGCCTTCCGCCAACGCTACCGCCACAGCCTAGGAAACTTTGAGACTGTCGACCGACATACGGCCCGATCGCTTGTCGGGGACGAGTTCGAAGCTGACTCTCTGCCCCTCCTTTAGCTCGGGCAGCCCGGCGCGCTTTACTGCGGTGATATGGACGAATGCGTCGAAGCCGCCATCATCTGGCTGAATGAAACCAAAGCCCTTGGTCGGGTTGAACCACTTGACCGTACCCTGCGCCATACTGGCCTCCTTTTCCGGCCGGGGCTTCTCCGGTAATGAGCGAGGAACGTTCATCGCGGCGCAAGTATCGATCTCGTGAACGCCGGGGGAACGGCGCTAACCATTTGGCAGCTATTTCACAGCCCACTGTCGACCATGGACCACTTCTCCGAAGGGAAGGGATGAATTTATGGCGCCGCCGTCCAACCGGGTTCGTGCTTACAACCCCATCACCCAGACGCTCGATCGCATTATCGAGGCTGAACGCCTCGATGCAGAGGCGCGAGCAGCGCGGGCGGGACGGCGCAAGCCAGCAGCCGATGCTGGGGTCACCGCTGGGTCTGCATCTGCTCCCGAGCGCTTCTCTCGAGCGCGTGCGTAGTCAGCGCATGGCTCGGCGGTCAAAGAGGTCGCGGGCCGCACCGATGAGGCGCGCGCGAATATCCGGACGGGTGGCAAGCACGTAGCCGGCGGCGCCGATGAGAATGAGTCTGAGCACGATCGTCTCCCTTGATGACTGGCGCGATACCAACGCGTGAACGGCGGTATCGTTCTCTGGTCATCCGGCTAAATGGCCGTCGCAGAGCGCAGTGGGGGTAGGGCGCCTGGAACGATGATCGGTTTGCTGACCTCGCCGTTATCAAGGACGCGGTGTCTTTTGAGGATGTTGGCCGGCGCGCTCATTTTGCCGGCCTGAGCCACAGACGTTCCCCTCAGCGATTGCTCCACTTTAGACGGGAGCCTCGGCTGGGCAATCAGCCGTTCGTAGGGCCGCCGCAGAACCCTGACGCTGCAGCATTCCTTCAGGGCGCCTGGTGCGATTGACGGGGCGCTGCGTGCTCAGGCGGTGATAAAAGCAGCGGCTCGACTTGCATCTCGATATGGGCGACCGGGGTCTGGTCTGCCTGGCAATCGAATTGCCAGCTTTGCGACCATCGGATCGTCAACAGCGCGAACTGCATCGCGGTGGATAGGCGTCCACGCAACGAACAATCCGAGACTATGAGGGTCTCCTTGCCGAATTCCGATCGGCCAACACGGACCTTCATGTCTATCGTAAGGGTGAGATCCATCCGTACGCGCACTGGGGCGTGAGGAGGGGCGAGGGCGGCCGACATTTGAGCGAGCACCCGTAGCGAAGCGCTGCCGCTGCCTGCGGGTTCGATCCAAACCGAGATCTCTACGACCGGCTCACCGAGCATGACGTCAACCGAGCTCCAGACGACACTATGTCGTAGGGGCTGCCAGGAAGCCAACCATGCTTGCCGTTGGGCGCGGCCAAGCGGTGCTAGCCCAGCTGGCGCGTAGAGGCGCCGGCGCCTTCTGAACTGCCTTGCAGGGCCCAGACATCGGCCGGCCAGCATGAAGAGCTTCCAGGACCTTCCCAGAGCCTTACAGACGGCCTTCATGCCAGCTCGTCGGGGCTCGCATTTTAGAGCTCGCCCCTGCTCATGCCGCGAGGAGGATTCCATCACCGACGATCCGGCGGATGGTCCAGTCAGCCAAGTCAACGGTGAAAGAGGGTAGGGCCGGCGTGCCGCGATACCGGTGCAAGGAGCCAACCGCAGGTGAAAACGGCCCATGAAATTGGGCCGCCAAGCGCAAGCTTCTGACACCGGCAGGTGGCAGCAAACCGCGCCGGCGAAGGCCGGCGCACTGGCCAGGATAAGGAGCCCCGTCGGGGCGACCGATGAGGCATCAAAATTCGCTCGTGCGTAGGCACGCGGAAGGGTCACGGGAGGCTCTTTGGCGCAGGCCAAGGCGCCTATCCCGTAGCCTCGGTATGAGGCGTCGACACGCGAATTTCTGAGCCTCAATTTCATGGCCAGTCTTGTCTCCCAGCCCCCATTGCGCGCAGGCGCCGGACCACCATTCAGGAGCCGCCGCAGGGCGGCCAAACGACATCCCAAGGCGATCGGGCCCGGGCGAAGGCCCCGGCTGGTGTGCGCAGGCACGCCTCGAGATCCGGAAGGGTTGGAAGTGGTGTGGTCCAGGGGGCTGTCGGAGACCTCAATGACGCGAAGGCGGCACTCAGTTTTTGATGCGGGCGAAGGCCTGCATAAAAACTGAGGTATTGAGCCTATTTTTTATTTTGGGGAATGAGGCCCATTTCGGGCCTGTCCTTGGTGGGAGGCAGCCACTGAGAGGCTGCGCATTTGCTGGGGTTTCGACGTCCTTGTCTGGGGCTGCTCAGGCGCCACGAGCGGGCGAAGCCGGGTGCGAGGGGCAGGGCCTGGTCCTTGGCGGGGAGGGAGGCTCCATGGGGTCTTCCAGCCCGTCTATGGAGCATCCGTCCTTAGTGGGAACGCCGGCGGCAGCTGCCAGTGCTTCAGCCAGCAGATGCCGCCGGCGGAAACGTCCCTTTGAAGCGGGGTGTCGTCAGCCACCGCAGGGTTTGCACAAATCCACAAAAAATGGAGCGTAGGCGCCAGTTTCGGGCACCTTTCGGGGCATTTCTGTCGATCTACGGGAATCCGGGGGGGCGTTCGTGTCGTACACGATTCCGGGTTCAAGCCGTCGGCCGCTGGCGATAGTCTCGACCATTGGGAGACGCGCCATGAAGGATCTGCGGAGTTACTGCCTCGATCGGCACCAGGAGAGCCGCATTCTCAATGCGTTATGGGGCGCATTGCATGAGGAGTGGCGGCCTCGGCCGAGAGGCTGGCAACCGCGTCCAGACGAAGTCGCGGCGCTGCGCCTCGAGGTCGTGATCGGTTTGGGGTTCATCGGCCAGGAAATCGTCCGTTTATGGCTCGAAGACCATGGATTCCCGCGCAAACTGCCGACAAGAGGGCCGGCGACCAAGCCGGGCTGGGTCTCGAGGGATAAGCGCTGGGCACGTCTCAGAGCGCCCAATCAATAGATAGCGTGTCGAGCCATACTCGACATACCATATGATGCGGTTTGGCCCCATAATTTGATTCGCATAAGGAACATTATGGAACGGGAATCGGTGGGTCGCGGGATTTCTGCGCCTCGAATTGAGGTGGAAAAATCCGTCGATTAGCCACGCTATCTTGCTGGACCTCCTTGTCTTTTAAGTGCGGAATTTGAGGAGCAAGAACCAAACAATTTAGTGGCTGCAATTGCGGTATCTGGGCCCACGAGATCTAGCAGCGACCGGCGGAGAACCCCGGACAATCGCGGAATCAAAATAGTGCGGAATTTCGGCGGTGGGAAATTAGCGATTGCGATCTTGACCGGAGTGAGCTGCACCGCGATTGTCTGCCGTCAGCGCCCTTGAGACAGTTCAGGGGTTTTCGGGAAGGGAGGATTTCTGGATCATCGCAGCCATTTTGGAGCGCAGATGAGACAGAAATCCGGGCCGGAGAAAGCACCGGCAGAGCAG
>NZ_JAWDID010000100.1:0-6550 GCF_032464875.1 Allobosea rubneri | reverse complement strand
TCCCCCGTCTTTAACGGCACCCGCCCCCGGCCTTTCATTCGCCCCGGGAGTGGCGCGAGAGTCACCCAAAGTAGATGTGTCAATCAGATCAATCCGATCAGACCCATTCGGTAGTGACGAAGATACGGAGTTAGCCCCTGTCGCACGGTTCACCCGGCTGGGGCATTTTCGGGCGCGCCGAACCGCTCGCCCTGTCGGAAAGGCGGTCCTCGGCCCCACTTTCATCCCCGCGCGGCCGCCTATTTCCTCCCCGTCGCGCTATCCGCCGGAATCTGGAATAAGGTCGCGCCACTTGGGGCGCTCCGCCCCCGTCCCGGATAGGACGAGCCGGCTTTCCCCAATCGCCTTCCTTCCATCGGAAAGCCGTTTGTTTTCTTGCTGTCCGTGGGGTTCAGCTTTTTGAACCCTATCAAGGCTCCGTTCTTCGCGGCCTTCCAGCTCGCAATCCAGGCAAGCCACTCCTGACTGACGATCCGGATCACGTTCGTCAGATTCTTCTCGCCGCGCCGTCGGCGCTCTTTCACGATGACCAGGCCAAGCTGCACAGCATGGCGCACGGCGTTCTGGACCGTGGTGCGCCCTACTCCGGCGCGAGCGGCTATCTCGGCAATGCTCCTCGAGCACGTGCCGCAAAGCCTGACCTCCTCTCGGATGATCATGAGCGCTGCGAGCTCGGCCGGTGTGAAGTTGGCGGCGAGATGCGGCGGCATGGGCCCGGCAGCGATCAGCTGCCGGCGGCGTGAGAGGCACTTCGCCGTCCTCGGCGAAGGCTGCGGACGACGCGGCGGAAATAGCGAGATCCGGCCAGCGGGCAGGCCAACCGTCTGCCGTCGATCGCGCGCCGGCTGTCGCTTCGTGTTGATCTCCCCGAGCAACTGGTGCGCGGTGTCATCGTCGATCGCGCCAGCGGCCACGCCCTTCCATATCAGTTGGGATAGATCATCGAGGGCGCCAACCGTGTGTGCCCCGTCGATCGCCTGCGAAATCTGCGCAGCAATCATCGTTCAGCCCTTCAAAGGGCCGCGCGTCATCAGGGGCGTGCCAAGACGGCAAACCCTTGTTTAGGCAAAGCCTCACCGCTCGGAGAACCTGCGTTCCCCGTTGACTCCCTCAAGGAGCTATGGAAGTCTGGCCATTGTCGGGATGGCCCAGCCCTCCAGCGATTTCAAACGGCTCCAGAGGTTCCCGCCTCTGGGGCCGTTGGCTTGTCTAGATCACGTTCGCGGCATGGTTTCTCCGTCTCGCCCGCGAATCTGAGAGCCGATTCTGGGCGATTGCCAATTCCGAACCCTGCGGGTGAAAGTGTCAACCACAAGACGACACCTTTCGGTGGGGGGACCATGAAGACGAAGCCGACACTCAACCTCGCATACCGCGGCGCCGGCCGCTGGTCCGTATCCTTCACAGCCTCAAACGGGCTTACGTTCAAAGGCCCCGTCGCCGTTGCTGCACAGGGCAAGGACGCGGAAAGGCCATTGATATTTGCCGCGCTGAGGGAGGCCGCGAAGTCCTTTGTCGATAGCCTGCCTGAGGCCGAGGCTACGCTGGAAGCCAGCGCGGCCAAAAAGAAGCGCTAGTCCGTGGAGCGCCGAGCTGGTTGCGCCGTCGGGCTCGACCAGCTTACCACCTTGAGAATCTGGTTTTCCGTCAGCGAGATTTGCTTGTCCGCGAAGACCCAGTCCGGCGACCCCTGCTCTACGAAGCCGAGATCCCCGATGATCGACGCGGCGTCGTAGGTCTTGATCTTTCGCAGGACGACCGGCGAAACCGTGGGCTGGAAGAAGGTGAGAGTTTCCGCCTGCGTCTGCATCGTGCCACGCATGATGCCCTCGCCTTCTCTGAGCTTCGTGAGCGTCAGCAGGCGGACCGACCCCTCGAACATTGTCGTGAGATGCAGGAGGTTCGTGTAGGAGCTGATACAGACATTCCCCGAATGCGCTTTCGGGTCGCCGGTCACGTCGTCGACCGAATAGAACTCCGAAAACTGAAAGACATCCTCGTTCCCGTTCCAACGGATTTGCACGACCCCCCGGAAAATCGCGCCGGGCGTAGTGAAGCTTGGCCGGAATAGGTGGAAGTAACCCTCATATCCGCGGTGAGTGCTGCGCGTGTAGGCTCCATAGATGTCGTCAGAGACGTCGACTTCCTCGATGGTGTTGACGAGCTCGGGCTCGATCCCGAGGACCTGGCAGATTTCGACAATCGTTTTGTCTCTGGTTGCCTGGCCGGCAAGAACCTTCCGTACGGTCTTCTCATCATATCCAGCACGCCTCGCGAGCTCGATATTCGAGAACCCTTTGGCCATACGCGCGCGATCCATTTTCTTCGCGCGTTCCAGCCGGAACTCCTCGTCGTAATTGCGCCCCATCATCCGCCCCCGGATTTTCCCCGGTACTAGAAAATACCGAAAACTCCCGCGGTGGAAGTATCAAAATCCCGCCTTATTCGGCTTTTCCCTGTTCCTCCGGAAATGGAACATGACGAGCTAGTAATGTCCGACTTAGCGGCCTGTTCGGACATGGTTAATGGCGCTTAACTCCACGTCATCCTCGCTACCAACGAGGCCAACCCGGGCACCAAGCCCAAACCGTGGAGAACTAAAATGCTGTCACTCTGGAAGAGTGTTGCTGCTGGCGCCATCGTCGCTGCAGCTATCTCCGCCGCCGCTAGCCCGGCTTCTGCGTGCGTTATGACCCCGATGGGCCCGGCCATCATGACCCCCATGGGCTTGCAGCCCTGTCCGGTCCCCGTCTTCGTTCCTCCCCCGCCCGTTTTTGTTCCACCTCCGGTGTTTGCCCCGCCGCCCGTTTTCATGCCTCCGGGACCGCAGCAAATCCCCGCGCCGTACCCACAGCCGGCGGTTTACAATGAGACCACGCTCCCGGCCGAGGTCGGGATCGCCCGCCACTGCATGGAGCGGTTTGGGTTCGAAGAAGCTGCCCTCAACTGCACCGCCAACGCTGTCATTGATCGCCAGTTGGGGTCGACCGGCCGCATCGCACGGAAGTGCCTCGAGCAGAATGGCGCCACGCTCGGTGCAGCGAAGTGCACGGCCTTCGGCCTGATGCTCAAGGAAGCTAATCCCGAGACTCAGATGGCAGCGGAATGCGTCGCTCAGTATGGCGTTAGCAAGGTTGCTGTCGCCTGCGCTGCCACCCGCCTCACCGTTGCCGAGTTCGACAAGTGCAAGAATGGCATCGGATCTCAGAACGGATGTTTTGGCCCGAACAATACCCTTCGCCGCGCTATCGAAGACAATTTGGAAGCGGCACGCCGCGAGTCTTCGGTTCCTGGAGCGGTGATCCGAGCTGGCACGGGTGTGAGCGTCGATGCGATCCGTCAGAACGGCGTGCTCGGCGGCAAGAATTCTGAGGCGCGCAAGATTTGCAACGGCGTGGCTGGCGTGTTCGGCGGTCGTTGCTGATAAGCTGCAAGACAAGGAGCGCAACGGGGGGCTCATGGCCCCTCGTAAGCTCGTTTCCGGGGTCTTCCGCCGTATGTCCAGGCGTATGCTAAAGGGCGCAAGGCAGGGTCTCCACGCTCTGTTGGTAGCCCCGGAAATAGCCTTCAGTGCTCGTCCATCTCCGCGAGACCGATGCGGTTGAGAAGGCTTCGCCCGAGCCAGGTCAATTCATAGCCCGGCGCCCGCGCCCCGGATCGGGTGACATTCTTTCGCTTGATCAACCCCAGCCGCTCGATCTGGTCGATCGCTAGCTGCCGCATCCAATGCCGAAGTTCCGTGGCTTCATCGTCGTCTTCGGACGGAGGGTCGCCATAGATCAGCGCTTCGTGCTTCTCGACCCACTCCTCGTCCTCGCTGTAGCGATCAAGGTATTTGCAAAGGAGGATCACCTGGTCGTCGTCGATCTCGCCGAGAAGCTTCAGGAGCCTCTTCGCGTCGATCTGCTCCTGCTGATCCCCGCTAAGCCCGTTCGCGACGAGTGCCGTGATATAGGCCTTGCGCTCGTTGGAGATGGCCCGGGCCGACTGGATGGCCCCCTCCTCGAATAGATCGGCCGCCCGCTCGCTCTCCGCGATTTTCTGGACAACATGCTCTTCGACGCTGGCCAGCCGCTCCGCCAGGAGCAGCAGGTATTGCTCGAACCGATCCTGACGCTGCCGAGGTATGATGAACCCGACGAGCTCAGCTAGGACGGGCCCTGCGACCGGTACGCTGCCGAGCGCCGCCTTCAGAAGGGCCGTCTTCGTGTCCTGGTCGTCAGATCCCAATTGCGGGACGCCGACGCCCTCTTTGTCCGCCAAGTCCTACCCCCCGTGCCGAGCGATGAGGTCCCGCAGCAGCTCCTCCACGAGCGCCTGCACGGTCGTATCCTGCTCCAATGCGATCCTGCGCAGGGCCTTACGCTCCGCCGGCGTCATTCTGACCAAGACTTGGACCCGGCCGTCACTGTCTTTTGGGGTCGACGAAACCTTGGCGGGCGCCGGCGTCTCTTCCTCCAGAGCCGGCTCGACCGCCCTGCCCTTGCTGGCGAGCATGCCGGAAAGCAGTGAAGGCCGCTGCTGCTTCGCCATGGTCATTTCCCTCCGATAGTCTTCTGGATCTCGGCCCAAAGGGCCTTCATCTCGACGGCCGCCCTACCCTCGGGCTCGTACTCGGTCACCGTCGCGCCGGAGATGACCGCGTGCGAGAACGCGACGCGCTGGCTGACGACGGTTTCCGCGACCGTGGCCCCCATGGCCTTCAAAGCCTCCCTCGCCTCTGCGACGATCGACGGCTCGGCCGAGCCGGTCCGCGGCGGGGCATGGTTGATCACCGTCAGGGCCTTCTTGCCAACCCGGGCTGCCATCTCGATCGTCGAGCTGCAGGCTGCGAGATCGAACGGGCCCGGCCGCGTCGGAATGATGATGATGTCCGAGACGCGCATCGCTGAAAGGATGCTGTTCTCAGCATGGGGCGGTGTGTCGACAATGCAGGCGTGGACACCCTCTTTCCCGGCCACGTCGATCACCTTGGGCAAATCCCGCCCATCGCACTCCACAAGCTGAGGCGTCTCTGCGTCGCGCTGACGCCACCACCAAGCGAGCGAGCGCTGGGGATCGGTGTCGAGCAACAGGACAGGCTTGCTCTTGTCGGCCGCCAGCACGCTCAGGTGCGTCGCGAGCGTCGTCTTTCCAGAGCCGCCCTTCCGAGCTGCTATCGAGATGACTTGCATGGTAGCTGGTCCCGCATCATGCCGTCGAGTCTACACGCTGGATCGTTAACGAGACCATATGACGGCAGACCACCAAGCTAACTTGCTAACTCACCGCCTCATCTTAAAAGAAATTCCTTTTCAGATTTCTCTTGCGGCCCCTCGGGAGCTGTGGCATTCCTCTTCGGACTCAACAGCGGTCCTTTCACAAAAAAAGAGGGAGAGAACGATGACGAACGTTTCCGCCACCAAAGAAAAACTGACCATGCGAGGATTTCTTTTCGAGCAGGCGGTCAAGGCGCTGGAAAAGAACGGTTGGAGGGTCGAGCGGATTCAGGGAGCGGGTAAGGGCTCTATCCGCCGGATCACAAAGGGCAGCCAGGTCAAGACGGTGACCATCCGCACCTCGCAGGATACCTGGATCGCATTCCCACGGAACGCGACCGACACTGGCTGGGCAACCCTCGAGGACGCGGACTTTGTCGTTGCCGCCTCGGTCGATGATCGGGCCAACCCTCAGTTCGCCAAGATCCACGTCATCGCCGCCGATAAGGTGCGCGCCCGGTTCGATCGGCTCTATGCCGCGAAGAAAGCCGCAGGGCATACGATCCCGATCGGTAGAGGCGTCTGGCTCTCCCTCTATCAACAGGAGAGCAAAGAGCCCGTCTCGCTTGTGGGCGCCGGTATCGGCCTCGAGGAGAAGCCGCATCTGATCGCACCTCTGCCGACCTCGACAATTGACGAGGACGAATCCGACGCCACGACCGAGGCCGAGCTGACTCCCACAGTGCCTGGGGACGCTCCTCTCACGATTACCGAGGCGAAGCGCCGCCTGGCAGCAACCTTCGGCGTGAAGGAAGAAGACATCAAAATCACGATCAACGGCTAGCAGGGCGGCGACGCGGGCGGATTGAGGCGGCCTCTGTCAATGAGGCCGCCGCTCTCGCATCAGCCTTCCGGAAGAATGCGATCGACATTGTCGGCAAGGTGAGGCTGCGCCTCTCCCATGGCGCGATATTTTTCGCGGTCTCTGTCATAGGCCAGGTAGATGGTCCCCATCGCGTCATCGATCGACAGCTTTCCGAACGATCCCCTGGCGACTACCGTGAACTCGGTCGTGCCGGTGAAAGCCCCTACCGCAGCTCTAGACTCGCCACTGTCGAGCAGCGACTGCACCGATCCCTGCACCAGCCTCTTGGTAAATGCGTCTCCCCGCTTCTTCGCCAAGACGAAATAGACCACCACCACGGCGACGATTCCGATGATCCAATGAACCGCTCCGGGTTTGTCGGAGGCTCCAACTCCTGAGAAGGTGGAGCCATGACGAGCAAGACGACGAACAAGTTCTCGCCTGAGGTGCGTGCGCGCGCGGTGCGGATGGTGCTGGACCATGAGGC
>NZ_JAWDID010000099.1:0-6895 GCF_032464875.1 Allobosea rubneri | reverse complement strand
AAGTCTTCGTGCCCGCCATGACCGCGCGGGCGGCTGCGCTATCCAGACCGGCTACGCCGCCCGCGCTGGCGCAGAGGCCAACCAGCCACTAACATTCAACCTGGACCTCTCGGCGGGGGCGGATCATATGTGCGACCGCCAGATCACTGAGCGGCTCACCGATGAAAGTGCGCATCTCTGGGGGCTCCGACGCGCGCAGCAGGCTGTGACTAGCTCAGAGGCCAAACCAAAAGGATCAGCGGCACGCCAACCACAATCACGATGGACGACAGCGGTAGGCCGAGCCTCCAATAGTCACCGAACCGATACCCTCCCGGCCCCATTACGAGCGTGTTGCACTGGTGCCCAACTGGAGTGAGAAAATCGCAAGCAGCCCCAACAGCGACGGCCATGAGAAATGCGTCAGGCTTGTAGCCAAGATGGTCGGCGAAATTGACCGCGACCGGAGCCATAATGAGGACAGTCGCCGCATTGTTCAGAAATGGCGTCGCCGCCATCGCTGCGACCATAATCAGCGCTAGGGCGCCGTAAGGCGGCAAGCTGCTGGAAATCTGGGACAGCCAGCCGGCGATCAGATCCGCGCCGCCAGTCGTGCGTATCGACTCGCTGACTGGAATAAGAGCCCCCAACATCACGACAATCGGCCAGTCGACGGCTTCGTAAGCTTCGCGGAGTGACAGTGCGCCAAACAAAATCGCTAATACCGCCGCCGCGAAGAAAGCTGTGGCGACCGGCAGCGCCCCGAGAGCCGTGAGCAGTATCGCGCCTCCCAAGATTGCCACGGGAATGAGACGCTGTCTTACATTTCCGAGGCGGATTTCCCGCTCTGACAGCGGAAGGATTCCGAGATCCCTCAGCTTGTCGGGAAGTCGCACAAGGTCGCCCTTCAATACGACAACGTCACCCGTCTGCAATGTGATGTCGCGCAACCGTTCAGTGAAGCGCTGGCCGCTGCGGCTGACAGCAAGAAGGTTGATATTGAAGCGCTCGTGCAGAGCCATGCGTTTGGCGGTTTGACCGATCAGAATGGAGATCGGTCCAATCACCGCCTCGATACCGCCAATTTCCTCGTCAACGCCCTGAGCTTCCGTGGGGCGGTCCTCGCCTTCTAGTTCGAGGCCGGCGCGCCGGACTACGCGTTCGAGCGCCTTGGGGTCTCCTTCCAGAAGAATGATGTCTCCCTCGATAAGGACTAGGTTGGATAGAGGCATCAACCGTTCGACCTTGTTGCGAATGATCCCGGTGATCAGGACTTCGCGGTCGCACCGTTTCACGAGATCGGCAAGCGCATGCCCGATCACCGGCGAGTTCGCCGTGACGCGCGCCTCCGTCATGTAGTCCTTGATGGTGATGGCTTCGTCCATGGTAGCGGAAGCTCTGCGACCGCTGGGCAGCAGGCGATAGCCAAAAACTAAAAATGTTACCCCGACCACAGAGAGGACAAGCCCGACCGGAGCGAAATCAAACATCCTGAAGGGGTGGCCGGTAAGCTCCTCGCGCATGCGAGAGACAACGATATTGGGTGAAGTGCCGACCAGAGTGACAAGGCCGCCGAGCAGTGAGGCGAACGCCATTGGCATGAGAAATGACGAGGCGGACGCATTTGAGCGACGGGCCATTTGTAATGCCACCGGCATCATCATCGCCAGCGCGCCAATGTTCTTGATAAAGGCCGACAATATGGCGACGGCCGAGATCAGGATCACCGCCTGCCCCTGTATGGACCGGACCCTCAGCGAGACGCGATAGAGTGCGGCTTCGAGTACACCCGAGCGTTCGATCGCTGCACTTACGACGAGAGCACTGGCGACAATAATGACAATGTCATCGCCAAATCCTGAGAAGGCTACCTTATGAGGTACGAGGCCCGTAAAAACGGCAGCAAGGAGAGCAATAACAGCGACCAGATCGTAGCGAAGGCGCCCCCAGACGAACAGTGCCGTCAATCCGGCTACAACGGCGAAGGCGAGGTACGGATCTTGAGCCATATCTGCATGTCGCAGCGCCCGTACGAGCGATAAGCGATCGCCCGTGCCATTCAGCAGGACGTCAAGGGAATGGCGCCGCCTTCATTTTCCCAGGTTTCCAAGGCACGCATCTCAAGCAAGGCGGCTGAAAAGATCCCAGCATCGGCATTGGCTATGAACGCCCGTGAAACCTCGCGGATGATGGCATCCGCCAGGTCGGCATCCGAAATCCCCAGCTCGGGGAAAGCGCGCCGCAGAGAGCCAGCAACCCCTGCCGTCTTCGGTGGAGGGGCTTCCTTTTGACAAGCGTTCAGAAAGGCGTGGATCGCGGCAAGCACGCGCGGCCTGCTGGATGGCATCGCCCCGGAGCGCTCAACCGTATCCCGATCCGTCGGATGACTTGAGTGGATGCGGATCTCGGTCGCGCTCCATGCGGTTGGAACCCACCGAGTGGCAGCGAAGGGTCTATTCGTATCAACACAGATCCAGCGTCCGCGATCTTCAGCCAGCATGCCTTCAGATTGCCAGCGGATCATCGCAGTCTCTCCCACTGCGTTTCTCGCTATCACCACGGTGTCGCTGTGGTTGGCGGTGCCCATTGGGGAACTCAGCGCAGTGGCATTAAATTCCTCTTCGGGCGAAGGAAGCATGTGCTCCTGCCTGTGCAAGGGAACGTCGAGCGGGTTAGGCGACGAACTGCGCGCATCGGCGAGCCTCGCGGCTTTGACGTGCTCGGCCAAAACGCGTCGCAGATCAGTCTCGAGAGTCACACCTCCCTCAACGGCATCATGGAGCACGCGGGTTCGTGATGCTTTACGACCGGCATCGCTCTCAGGACGGAACCCGACCTCAGCGAGCAACCGCTCGATCATCCTCATGTTCTCGGGGGTGAATAACGCAGAGGACATCATGTCCTCCTCTCGGTCGGGGGCGGGGCACGACGACCACCCTTCACCGGCAAACTCGATGTTCCAGCTAATCAACATTACGCCTTTTGGCGAACGAAAGCGAATCGCGCGAAGTCACAACTCCGTTAATCCTCAGCCCATCGACGTCCGCTTTAGCGTTTTAGCAAAGATGATGTAGAATCGCGCTTGTGTAATCCACTAAACAAGCGCCTAGTGGATTGTCGCCTCCTTTTAAGCCCGAACCGAGAGCGAGCCGCGATGTCATGCCGACATCGGAATTCGGGATTAAATATCGTGAAAAATCAGCGCCAGGGCACCTGGCTTGAAGGATCGGGCCAGATCATCTGGCGCGATGGCACGCGCCAATCGGTAGGGTACGGTTTCGAAACATCCCGGAACGTAAATGGCTGGTGCCGCGGGCATCTCGACCTTGATCTCCGCCAGCCTAATCCTCCGTTTCTCCTCCATGAGGCCAGGCTGATCTGCGAAGACGGACAGGTCGTGAACCTCGAAATCACCGAACACAACAGCGATGGAGTGACCTTCGTAGGGAGGTTGCTCGACGAGCGCTGCAAGATCGAGGAACTGACGCATGCCGAGTAAATACCAGCAAGGTGATGTCATCAGCCTGACCTTCGGCTTCCTGAACGGCGCGGCGGTCGAAAATTTCCAAATCATACGGGTGCTGCCGGCGAACGAAAAAGGACAGAGGCAATATCGGGTTCGCGGCGCCGATGGCATTGAGCGCAAAATCGAAGCGCACAAAACCCGGTCCCGCGCAGAAGGCCTTTCGGAAATCTGAGATAGGCCCGGCTTCGCCGGGGGTGAACAACCGGTCATGATTATGGCAGTGAATAGCAGGTGCGGATCATGACGGACCGGACCACAAAAACGGAGGTCATATTCCGCCATCCATTCAGGCTGAGCGCATTATCGAATCCTCAGCCGCCCGGAACCTATCGGGTCGTCACCGACGAGGAAGAAATCTTGGGTCTGTCGTTCCAGGCCTTTCGCCGCGCCGCCACGATGCTGGAGATCCCGGCTATCGAACTTTCACGCGGCTCCTCTCAGATATTTCTCGTTGATCCCGTGGAATTGGAGGCTGCCCTGGAGAAGGATAAGCTGGCCTATTCGCGCTTAAACACGAGAAAGAACTCATGCGCTATCTCGGCGGAATCTCGGGGCGAGGCGCCCTCATGAGCGACGCATCGATCGTACTTTTTGCGATTTCGATGGCTTCTTCGAAAATCCGATTGGGCAGATCAGGTGTGGCGAGGTTCGACCGGCCTTGCCCACCCTGAAGACCGTGTTCGCCCGGACGGACGTGCCGTTGCTTACGAATGATGGCGGTCTCCTCGATCTAAGGTTTTCCGAGGCGTTGGACCCCTTTGTGACCGTGCGCGGAAAACGGGCGCAATGGGCAGGCGGACTGCCGCGCTGGCAGCCTCTAGCGATCCAGAGGGTGGCAAGTCGGCCATTTTTCCGAGCGGCACAATGTCCGTTATCCGCATAGAATGATATCGACCCGCAGCGGGGCCGGCACGGCGCTCTGGCTGCTGACCATGATCTTCGTCATCGTCAGCATCTGCTTCCTGTCCTGCGGCGTCAGGTAGGCGGCAGCATTGCTAAGGCTTGTGGCCCCGGTCCGGCACAGGCGGTAGTATCCCACCACGAAGGGGGAGATGACTTTGCGTCACAGCCCGGAACAGCCGACAGTCGCCATCAACACCTCCGCCGAGTACGCCGCTGCCCGGCGAGAGGTGAAAAGGCTGAGGAACGCGGAGCCCGGCACGGTGGACGCGCTGACCTTACAGGCTTTTTCTGCAGCAATGGAAGCCTATGACGCGCGCCAAAAGGCCGATCCCGTGACGGCGAACGCGGACGAATCCCAAAACGACGAATGACCTACCGCAACAATAACCGGCCACCGCCAGACATCGCCGAGCGCTGCCGCACCCATAGCGGATAGGACAAACCTACCTTGGCGGCCGCGGCACAATATATCCACACGAAGACAAGGGAGTTCACCGTGATGATCCGCAGTCTCTTATGCTTTACCGCGCTCTGTCTATGCGGGACGTCCCTGGGGGCAGCGACACTCACAATGCAGGAGTGCAGAGCCAAGTACAAAGCCGCGGTAGCTACGGGAACGATCCACTACAGCTGGGCGGACTACCAAGTGAAGCAATGCGGACTGCCGCCACGGCCAACAGGCAAGCAAAAATCGTCCCATTAAGATGGGTTGGAGAGCACGGTCAGGGGCGCTCGCAGACACATAGCCGGCCGCAAAGCAAAAGCGCCTCAACCCGCCATACTTGCAGGCTATCGCTCGCTGTCGGCGTCTCGTTCTCGCCCATGACCACCCTCGCGCGAAGCCTCACCATCCTTTGACAGGACGACCGGATTGGCGCTGACCAAGCCCCCGGGGTTGGGCTTGGCATTTGGCTTGGCATATTGGCCAGCAGCATCGTGCTTGATAGCTGCGGCGCCGTCGCTCTCGCATCTTTCGTACGGAGCATGCGGCCCAGTCGGGTGCTCCGAATCTGGGTTCGATCCTGGTCGCCGCTGATCCTGCTCGCCGGGCTGGCCAGGGCGGCGCGGAGTCTCGTGTCGACCAGGGGAACCGCTTCCGGCCGGGGTGATCGATTTGTCCTTCATGAAGACCTCCTTTGGGAGGCAACAGTCCGCCCACGGGGAAGTTCCGTATCAACGAAAAAGGGCACCCCGCGTGAGCGAGACCGTGCCCTTTTTTGCTTCAGGCCTTGTTCGTCAGTGCCCGAACCGCGCGACCTCTGCGCATAGGGCCGCGACCAGCTCTTCCTCATCCAGTCCTGATGCGAAACCTCGCCTAGCGCGACGATGGCCTGTCCCACCCAGCCGCATCCCTTGGCGAATAGCCAAAGCGATGGCGGAAGGCCCGGCTGAATGTCGAATGATCGGCAAAGCCCAGCTGGACCGCAAGACTGTTGATCGCCATCGGATGTTTTGCCTCGTCGAGTCGCCGGTGCGCTTCCTTCAAGCGAACCTCCTGAATGAACGTCGAAACGCCCCCGTAGCTTTCAAATGCCCGATAGAGTCGTGAGCGGGAGACACACATAAGGCGTGCTAGGTCTTTCGGGCCAAACCCCGCCGATCCAATGTTGGCCTGCGTCAGGCGACTTGCTCTCTGCACTAGCGCCGATGCAAGCGGAGCTTCCGCCACGGCCAGATTGTCGGGCACCGGAGCAACTAATGCCGAGACCAATGCCTTGACAGCAACCGCTAGGCTGGAGACCTGCTGATGGGGGAATGCCGCTAGGCTGCCATCGAGAGATAAGAGGAAATCAGCGACGACAGACCCTATGCCGGACTGCGTGATTTTCTCGGGGGCGCGGTCAAAGGCATTGGCCGCCTCCCGAAATTCATCGCGAGGCAGGAAAAGGGTGACAACTTCGCCGTCGCTGCCCACCCCCTCGAACGATCGAGTCAGAGACCGGAAACCAATGTGGCGGGGCTCTGAGGCGAGAGGCGCGCCAGCAACCGCCGGCACCACGACCAGGAGCCAATGGTCGCTAGGAGGGCGCGAGAAATGTCGCCATTGTCTCGTTACGCCGCCGGGCATGCACGCCCGGGTCATGCGCAGGCCGTTGAGATTCCATGCCGTGTGGTCGGCCAGATAGTGCGGTGCCTTTGCTGATCCGTCACTAAGGCGCAGGTCGAACGACCCGGCGTAGAAGTCGCGCCAGGCTGCGAACTGATCCGCGCCCGGCAGGTCTCGTGTCGTAAAGCGCTCAGGCTGCAGCCTCATTTGTCGGTATCGGCCTAGTCTCTGTTGCCCACCAGATGATGAGATTACTGCGAGAGGGGCGTCAATCTCTCAGTACATAACTTGGCCGGATCGCTCACGCGGGGCCGGGCTTCTCTATTGGGCCATGGGTGTCAAGTCGGCTGACGACGAATGTCTCAGATGGGCCGGAAGGGGAAGTTGGCTCTTCTCTATTGGGCCATGGGTGTCAAGTCGGCTGACGACGAATGTCTCAG
>NZ_JAWDID010000098.1:0-10240 GCF_032464875.1 Allobosea rubneri | reverse complement strand
CGGACGCCAGACGCTGGCGCAGCTGCCAGTGCACCGTGCCGCCCTGGGCGAGGAAGGCGATGCGCTGCGCCAGCGTCTGGCGTCCGAGCGCTTTGGCGGTCAGGCCGTCATAGCGCACGGAGCCGGCCTCGGCCGCAAGCAGGTCGGCGAGCACGCGCAGCAAGGTCGTCTTGCCGGCGCCGTTGGGACCGATCAGGCCGACCATCTCGCCGGCTCGCAAGGTTAGGTCGATGCCGCGCAGCACCGGCTTGCCGCCGAGGCTGACCGCGATGTTCCTGGCTTCGATCTGCATCACGCCGCCCTCCGCATCCGCTGGATCAGGCTGAACAGGAAGGGCGCGCCGATCAGCGCGGTGACCACGCCGAGCTTGAGCTCGGGCCGGATCGGCATCAGCCGCAGGGCGGTGTCGGCGGCGAGCGTCAGGATCGCGCCGCCGAGGCCCGAGACCAACAGCAGCCGGCCGGGCCGGTGCCCGACCAGCGGGCGCAGCAGATGCGGCACGACGAGGCCGACGAAGCCGATCGCGCCGGTGACGGCGACCGAGGCGCCGACCGCGAGCGCGGCGCCGCCGATCAGGCGGGCGCGCAGCCAACCGAGATCGAAGCCGAGGCTGCGCGCGGTATCCTCGCCGAGGGTGAGCCCATCGAGGGCGGAGGCGCTGGAGAGCAGCAGCGCCCAGCCGAGGAGCATCAGGGGCAGCACCAGCCAGACATGGGCCATGCTGCGGTCGGCAAGCGAGCCCATCAGCCAGAAGACGATCTCCAGCGCCGCATAGGGATTCGGCGCGAGGTTGAGCGCAAGCGAGGTCATTGCGCCGGCAAAGCTGTTGATCGCGACGCCGGCGAGGATCAGCGCCATCGTGCCGGCGCCGCGCCCGTTCAGGGCGTAGAGCAGGAGCGTCGCCAGCATCGCGCCGGCAATGCCCCCGAGCGGCAAGGCGAGCAGGAAGGCGCCGGCGAAGCCGGAATAGAACACGACGACCGCGCCGAAGGCGGCGGCACTGGAAATGCCGAGCAGGCCGGGCTCGGCGAGCGGATTGCGCAGCAGGCCCTGCATCGCGGCGCCCGCCAGGCCGAGGCTGAAGCCGACGAGCGCGCCGAGCAAAGCGCGCGGCAGGCGTAGCTCGAGGAGAACCAGCGCCGGCAAGCTGGCGCGGCCGGCCAGCCAATCGGAGAAGGCCGCGCCGAGGTCGAGCTCTGCATAGCCGACCGCGACCGAGAGCGCGGTCATGGCGACGAGCAGGGCGGTCAGCAGCGCGACCAGAATGCGGTAGCGGCTGCGGCTTTCCGCGGCGATGGCCGTGGTGGCGGGGTTCAAGGGCCGCTCCTGCGGTTGCGCGGCGCGGCGGCCGCGTCGATCAGCATTTCGATGGCGTCGATCACCGCCGGCCCGGCGCAGGTCCAGAGCCGCGAGGGCAAGGCGACGAGCCGCAGCCGGTCGCCGAGCCTGCCGATCAGGGGGTGGTTCAGGACCTCATGGGCGAGCGAGGGCGGGCCGCCCTCGGTGGTGTTGAGGATCAGGATGTCGGCCTCGCCGAGTGCCACGGTCTCCAGCGCGATCTGGCCGTAATTGTCGATGCCGAGCTCGGCGGCGAGGTTGACGAAGCCCGCCCTGGTCAGGATCTCGTCGACCAGCGAGCCGCGCCCGACGGTGAAGCCGTTGGGCCGCAGGACCAGCGCCTTGGGCCGCTCCTCGCCGATGCGCCGAGCCAACGCGGCAAGCCTTGCGTCGATCTCGTCGATCAGGGCTTCGCCGCGCGCGGGCTCGCCGAGCAGCGCGGCCATTTCGGCGATCTGCGCCTTGACCCCGGCGAGGTCGCGCGGCACGCCGAACTCCCTGACCGGCGCGCGGACGCGCTTCAGCAGCGCGACGGTGCTGCGGGTGGTGAAGCTGCCGGCGATGACGAGATCGGGCCGAAAGGCCAGCAACTCCTCGACGAGGCCGTGATTGGCCGGGACCCGGCGGGCCGCCTGCGCCATATTGGCGTTGCGCGGGTCCTGCGAGAGCCAGGTCACCGAGGCGATCGCGGCGGGGTCGGCGAGGCGCAGGACGAGCTCGTCCGTGCACATGTTGAGCGAGACGATGCGGGACGGCTTGGCCGGAGGCTCGGCGGCGAAGCCGAGGCCCGACGCGGCCAGCACCGCGTAGGCCAACAGGAGGGCGGCGCCGCGAAGCACGCGCCGCAGGGCCGCCCCCTGTCTCACAGGCTCACCCGCAGGCCGCCGAAGGCGCTGAGGCCGGGGACGAGGAAGCCGACCGGGTTCTCGTAGCGCTTGTCGAAGAGGTTATCGACGCGCCCGAAGACTGTCAGCTTCTCGCTCGCCTTGTACTCGGCGGCGATGTTGACGATGGTGGCGCCCGGAGCGCGCATCCGCGAGATCGAGAAGTCGCGGTTCCCGTCGACGCGGTCCCCGACATAGATCAGCGTCGCCGAGAGGTTGAGGTTCTCGATCGGCACCCAGTTGGCGGTCAGGCTCGCCTTGTGCCGCGGCCGGCGCAGCAGCTCCTGGTTGGCGGTCTCGTCCTTGGCGAGGGTGAAGGTGTAGTCGGCCCGGATCTTGAATTGCGGGCTCAGCTCGAGTGCGACGAAGCTTTCGACGCCCTTGGTCTGGGCTCGCCCGATATTGGTGTAGGAGGTCCGGGCGGCGTTGGTCAGGATCAGGTTGTCGATGTCGTTGTGGAACCAGGTCGCGCCGATCTGGAGCTTGTTGTCGAGCAAGGGCTGCTCGAAGCCGATGTCATAGCCGCGGCTCTCCTCCGGCTTGAGGTTGGGATTGCCGTAGAAATTATAGGCCGGCCGGGAATCGCTGAAGCGCTGGCTTAGCGTCGGCGCCTTGAAGCCGGTGCCGTAGCTCGCCTTCAGCTTGGTCTCGCTGCCCGGGACGATGAAGGTCGGCGCGAGCCGGTAGGTCGTGTGGCCGCCGAAGGTCTCGTCCTCGTCGCGGCGGATGTTCGCGACGGTGAAGAAGCGCTCGCTCCAGTTCGACTGCAATTCGAGGAAGGCGCCGGTATTGCCGTTCGAGGCGGTGAGCGAGCGCGATTCCAGCCGCTCGTTCTCGTATTGCAGCCCCATCACCAGCATCTGGCCCTCCATCAGCTTGAGGTCGCCGCGCCAGTCGTATTTCGTCCGCTCGCCGAGATTGTCGGTCGGCAGGCCGAGAATGCCGGCGGCGTTCGGCGAGCGGTTGGAGCGATCCTGGTTGGTGTAGGCGATGCCGAAGCGATTGACGAAGCGGCCGTCGAACGGGTCGAAGACCAGCTCGCCGCGGGTGAAGGCCTGCTTGTAGCTCTGGCTCGAGCGGTAGGCGTTCGGCACGCTCGGAAAGCCGGAATCGCCGGTCGAGAGCAGGTAGCCGTCGGAATAGCGGCCGATCCAGTTGAGGCTCAGCGTGTCGGTGAGCTTGAAGCCGAGGCGGGCGGAGTAGTTCCAGTTGTCATAGGAATTCGGGTTGATGCGGCGCCCGGGCGGAACGAGGTTCGGCGGCGTCACCGGCGTCGAGTCGGACTTCAGATGGGCGATGTTGAAGGCGTAGTTGAAGCGGTCGTCGCCGCCACTCAGGCCGAAAGCCTGGTTGAAGGTGCCGTAGGAACCGGCCTCGGCCGAGGCGGTGAGCTTGGGCGGGCCCTCGCCGCGCTTGGTGGTGATCGAGATCACGCCGCCGAGCGCATCGGCGCCATAGAGACCGCTCTGCGGGCCGCGCAGCACCTCGATGCGCTCGATGTCGTTGGTCAGCATCGAGCCGAAATCGAAGGAGCGGTTCGGGGTCGAGGGATCGTTGGCGTCGATGCCGTCGATCAGCACCTTGACGTGGTTCGAGTTGGTGCCGCGCATGAACACCGAGGTCTGGCCGCCGGGGCCGCCGATCTGGACGATGTTGAGGCCGGGCACGGCGGCGAGCGCCTGCGGCAGGGTCCGGCGCTGCTCGCGCTGGATCTGATCGGCGGTGATGACGGTGACGGAGCTCGCGACCTCGCGCGCCGGAGTCGGCGTGCCGGTGGCGCTGACCACGACTTCGTCGAGCCGGATGGTTTCAGGACCTGCTTGAGCCCTGGCGGCAAGGGGATTCAGCGATGTGCCGGCGAGCAGCAGGCAGGCGAGCGGCAAGGGGCCGCGCAGGGCGGTCTGGGGGAAGGGGAGCACGGAAGAAACCTCGGGCGGTCAACGTTGTGGCACGTCACCGCGAACGCGATCTCCCGCCCGCTCCCGAAAAAAGGGCAGCGCGCAAGTGAACCAG
Source organism: Allobosea rubneri (assembly GCF_032464875.1). NCBI lineage: Bacteria > Pseudomonadati > Pseudomonadota > Alphaproteobacteria > Hyphomicrobiales > Alloboseaceae > Allobosea > Allobosea rubneri. Next base: position 6,005 of record NZ_JAWDID010000098.1, on the reverse strand, counting down.
CGATCGAAACACCCCGTCCGAACGTGTTCGCGTGTGACCACGACTGACGGCAGGTCTCCTGGCTCGCGGGTCAGCGCCTTCTCACCGCCTTCCCAGGGCCGAGGTCCCAGTGGCGTATGGCGAAAGGCTCGCCGCTTACAGTTGCGGGGGCAGCCGCAGCATGGGGTGGCGAGCCACCCGCACTGCGTTCCCTTTTGATCCCGTGAGGGAACCGTCGCGTTTACGAGTAGGGCTGGAATGAGGCGCCGTCAACGCCGGCCGCGAGGCGCGGGGATGCCCGGGGCACCTTGCGGTTCATCAATATATATTATATGTAAATGTATATTGAAATCCAAGCGACAGGGGCCGCCATGAAAATCGTTGAGATCTCGGAGAAGCTTTCGGTGGCTGGCCAGCCTGCTCTCGCCGATTTCAAGCCCCTTGCGGCGCAGGGCTTCAAGGCGATCGTCAACGACCGTCCCGATGGCGAGGAACCGGGCCAACCCGGATCGGCCGCGGAAAGGCAGGCGGCCGCCGAGGCCGGAATGGCCTACAGCTTCGTGCCGGTGACCGGCGCGACCATTACCCGCTCCGATGTCGAGGCTTTCCAGGCGGCGCTCGCCGCGGCGCCGGGGCCGGTGCTGGCGCATTGCAAGGGCGGCACGCGGGCGCTGACCCTGCACGTGCTCGGCGAGGTTCTGGACGGGCGGATGAGGGCCGAAGAGGTTCCGGGTTTCGGCGCGCGCTTCGGCTTCGACCTTGCCGGTGCAAACGCCTGGCTCGACCGCGAGAGCGGCCGCAGCCCGCAGGTCAAGGGCTTCTACGAGCCGCGCAGTGGCAGCGTCCAGTACGTCGTTTCCGACCCTGCGACCCGGCGCTGTGCCATCATCGACCCCGTGCTCGACTACGATGAGAAGTCCGGCGCGACCGCGACCACCAGCGCTGATGCCATCCTCGCCTATGTCGCGGAGCAGGGCCTCACGGTCGAATGGATTCTCGACACCCACCCGCATGCCGACCATTTCTCCGCCGCGGCCTATCTGAAGGCGAAGACCGGCGCGCCAACGGCGATCGGCGCCGAGGTCGTCGCGGTGCAGCGTCTCTGGAAGGATTTCTACAACTGGCCGGATTTCGCGGCCGACGCCTCGCAATGGGACAGGGTTTTCGCGGGGGGCGAGCGCTTCAAGCTCGGATCGCTCGACGTCAGCGTGCTGTTCTCGCCGGGCCACACCCTGGCCTCTGTCAGCTATCTGATCGGCGATGCCGCCTTCATCCACGACACGCTGTTCATGCCGGATTCCGGCACGGCGCGGGCGGATTTTCCCGGCGGTAGCGCCAAGGCGCTCTGGGCCTCGATCGAGGAGATCCTCGCCTTGCCCGACGAGACGCGCCTGTTCACCGGCCATGACTACCGCCCGGGCGGCCGGGCGGCGCGCTGGGAGAGCACGGTCGGCGAGCAGAAGCGGGCGAACCCGCATGTCGCCGGCCAGGACGAAGCGTCCTTCGTCGCGCTGCGCCAGGCGCGCGACAGGACGCTGCCGATGCCGAAGCTGATTCTCCACGCCCTTCAGGTGAACATCAATGGCGGCCGGCTGCCGGAACCGGAGGCCAATGGCCGGCGCTATCTCAAGGTCCCGCTCGATGCGCTGCCGGGCGCGGTCTGGGGCTGAGACGCGATGACGATGCAAGCCGAACAGCCGAACACCAGGGCCGAGCTCGCGGCCAGGGCCGAGGAGGTCGCCGAGCTCCTGCGCACCCTCGCCAACCGCAACCGGCTGATGCTGGTCTGCACCCTGGTCGAGGGCGAATACGCGGTCGGCCAGCTCGAGGAGATGCTCGGCATCCGCCAGCCGACGCTGTCGCAGCAGCTCACCGTGCTGCGCGAGGCGGGACTGGTCGAGACGCGCCGCGATGCCAAGCAGGTCTTCTACCGGCTGACCGCCGCGAAGGCAGCGCGGTTGGTCGAGGCCTTGCACGAGATTTTCTGTGACGAGGAGATGCCGGCATGACGGCCTATTGGCCATCGCTCGCAGGCGGCATGCTGATCGGCCTCTCGGCCGTCATGCTCCTGCTCCTGAACGGCCGCGTAGCCGGGATCAGCGGCATTCTCGGGCGGCTTGCGCTCGGCACGCAGGCGGCGACCAATGCCGCCTTCGTCGTCGGGCTCCTGCTCGGGCCGCCGCTCTACCGGCTCGCCGCCGGGCAATGGCCGCCGGTGACGATCACCGCCTCGCTGCCGGTGATCGCGCTGGCCGGGCTCCTGGTCGGCTTCGGGACGAGGATGGGCTCGGGCTGCACGAGCGGCCACGGCATTGTCGGCCTCGCCCGATTCTCGCCGCGCTCGGCCGTCGCGGTCGCGGCCTTCCTGCTCTCGGGCATAGCCACCGTCACCCTGATGAGGCTCGTCGCGGCATGAACCGATTCGCACAGGTCGTCACAGCCCTCGCGGCGGGCACCGTCTTCGGGCTTGGCCTCGCCATGTCGGGCATGCTCGACCCCGCCCGGGTGCGCGGCTTCCTCGACATCTTCGGGGCCTGGGATCCGAGCCTCGCCTTCGTGCTCGGCGGCGCGGTCACGGTCGCCCTCGCCGGCATGGCCGTGCTGAAGCGCCTGCGGCGCCCCGCCTTCGACGAGGCGTTCCATCTGCCGGTGACATCGCCGATCGATCGACGGCTTGTGCTGGGCTCGGCGATCTTCGGGATCGGCTGGGGCATGGCCGGCTTCTGCCCGGGGCCGGCGCTGGCCTCGCTCTCGCTCGGGCTCGCCCCGGTCGTGCTCTTCGTTATAGCCATGCTCGCCGGCATGACGCTGCATGACCGCGTCTGGCTGCGCCGGCCGGGCTGAGAAGAAGGGCCAGCGCCGATCCCGCAATTTGGCTTCGGTTCGGCCCAATACGGGCTGGCGCCATTCTGGCTGGTTCACGGATGGGCTAGCCGGAGAGCTTCCGGCGCCGCCGAAAATCAATCGGCAAAGAAAGTCGCGAGAATGGGGTTGCCAAGCGCGGCCCGACTCGCTAATTCGACATCCGTCAGCCGAACGCGGCTTCTGCCGCTCCGTTCCGTTGCCACGCGCCCGTAGCTCAGCTGGATAGAGCATCAGACTACGAATCTGAGGGTCAGAGGTTCGAATCCTTTCGGGCGCGCCATTACTTAGCTCCTTTTGAGGGGCGCCGTTTACAGCCCGTTTACAGGGCCGTTTACAATCCCAAATTCAACCTTGGTTCTGGGCTTTGCTCGGAGATCGATGATGTTGTCGATCTTCGACTGACCGTTGTCGGCGAGGCCGCGGCGCTCAGCCTGCCGGCGATAGATCTTGGCCGCCTTGTCCTTGGCGTGCTCGATCTGTGCCATGATCTCCGCATCGCTGGCGCCAGCCATCGCCAGCTCGACACCCCGCGCGTGCCGGAGGCCGTGCAGGGTGAGGCCGGAGCGCATGATACTCTTCTTCGCCAGCCGCTCGACCAGGCGCTCGACGGCCTGGCTCAGCTGGCGTTCCTTCCAGACACCAGCGTCGGCGTTGTAGGCGATCGTCGTCGCCCGATTGGGCGTGCGATCGAGCAGCTGCGTCAGGCGGCTATCTTCCGGCTTGTCGCGGGCGACACGGCGCTTCTCCGTGATCCAGCTCAGGCGGCGGTGTCGCTGCTGTGCGGCGTCGAAGCCCCAGACCCGGGCGTTCAGGGGGATGGCGCAGATCGTCCCCCGCCGGAAGCCGCCCCAGCGGGCTAGGGCGAGCGCGCGGGCAAGCCCCGGATGATTGCTGGCGATCGCGTCCTCGATGGCGGCCTCGAGCTCGTAATCCGCCCAGGTCGGATGCGGCTCGCCGGCGCCGTGCGGGCGCTCCAGCTTCTCGGCCTTCAGAAACGGATCCTTCGCAAATGCGGTCATCCTTGATAGCCGGCTCCAGAGCATTCTTCAGGACCTGGTGGCGGTCATTGGCGGCCTTGTAGCCGCGCTCCGCCCACAGCTCCATCAGCTCGGAGACCCAAGCCGATGTGACGTCGGCGAGTAGCACATCGCCGGCGTCCTCGCGGATCTCTCTGGCCATGCGCAAATACTCCGCCTGGGTCGATGGTGCGAGCCCGAGGAATCCTGCGCATGGCCGCCGCTTCTGGCCGTCGCCGGCATAGCGCAGCAGTATGCCGCCGACCGTGCCTTCGCGCGGCTTATGCGCCGACTGCGCGGCCTCGAGCTTCTTCAGGATTGCGTCGACCTCGTCGCGGAGCTCCTGCGTGCCGTCGGCGGAGCGGAGCGGGCCTTCGCGGTGATTGCCCCTGCGGAAGTAGAGATAAACCTTGCCGTCAGGCTTCCTGATGCATTGGACGTGCCGGATTTTTCCACGGTTCGCCTTCTCCCGAGCACGCGCCCTAACCCGCGCCAGCGCTTCGTTGCGCCGCTGCTCCGCCGCTGTATGCTCTCCATCGGCCGGTGCGCTTTCGCAAGATTGCGCCGAGTCCTGGCCGGAGGGCAAACGGGGGGCAGGCCTCCAATCCGCTGGTCGATGTCGATGCGCTTCCACCGGACGTCCCGCACGCCGAGATCGACCGGGTGTACCGGTAAGATCCGCGCCAGCGTCTGGTCACTAAGTCCGACATAGGCGCAGAGCTGTGGGCGATCGAGAAGCGCCGGCCAAGCTTCTGGAATGTGCCCGAACTCGCGCGGCATCAGTTGACCGCCTGGCGACACGCGCCGTCGGAGATGCGTCCGAGGATCCAGCCGATGGCCACCGTCAGCAGCAGGAAGAAGCTGACCGCGAGCGGCGGCACTAGGTCGTCGAGCGCGGCGATTACGCCGTGGCCGACAGGTCGACGACGAAGAGCAAGGCGAAGGCGGCGACCATGTCGACGATAGCTGCGCGCGCGATCGTGGATCGCGACCCGTGTCATCGCGCCCTCTTCTTGGCTTCGCTTATCAGCCCCTCAACGCGCCGGCTCGCGCTGAGGGTTCGAGCCCGAATGTAATATCGCTCCGTGGTCGAGAGATGCTTATGTGTGAGCAGGTCCGCGGCGGCAAACAGATCGTCTGGCGACTCCTCTGCCAAAACCGTCGCACCCATCGCGCGAAACATGTGCGGATTGACGGCTCTCCCGGTCAGCCGCTTCGTCAGCTTGCCGATGCGCTCATAGAGCCAGTAGGGATTCCGATTGACGCCGAACTTACAGAGCCAGAGGGAATCCGAAGTTGCCGCTGATGGGAGGTGTGGCCGCACCCTTTCGAGGTAACAGGTGAGAGCGTCCAGTAGTGCGGGCGGAAATGGCATCTCGATCGGCGCCCCATTTTTCGTCTGCTCGCCAGGGATCAGGATGTTCCAGCTGCTTGCCGAAGGCCGCAGCTCATGGCCTATCCGCAGGTGCGAGAAGTTTGCGGTCCTCAGGGGGCGGCGAACGAGCAGCGCCAACTGAAGCGCATCGCGAAAGCGAGCCGCTGCGGCCGGTCTGGGCTGGCCTCGTCACGAGCAAGACGGTCGAGCGCTATGATACAAGGCAGGTCATGGTACTCCCGCCGCCCGGCGACAACGAGCGTCTGGAGCCGGTTGCAGGCATCCTGAAGCCACCGCCAGTTGATCTCGGGGTGCATCGCCTGAAGCGTGACCTTCAGGCCGACCAGCAGAGATAATCGTGAGACGGGCGATACGATGTCCGAGATATGGTCATAGTAGCGCTCCACGACGGCCGAACTCACTCGTTCGGCGGGTGTCACTTCGGCCGCAAGCTCACCACACCATGCGAGGTAACCGAGAAAGCGCCCATAATGCTAGATATTCGTTGATTTTGTCCGCGGGCGCCAATGAGCGGCTTTGCCTTGCTGACCAAACAACGACCGTTTCTCCGTGGCGCGGTGCCAGGCAACCTGCCGAGGGCAAGCCGGTCGAGGCATTCGAGGGGCAGCTCTATGTCCGCGAAACCTGGCTCAGGGCCGATCTCGCCATCATCAAGGCCTGGAAGGCCGATCCGGCCGGCAACCTCGTCTACCGGCGCACCGCCCGCAACTTCAACCCGAACATGGCGACCGCCGCGAAGGTGACGGTGG
>NZ_JAWDID010000097.1:0-10747 GCF_032464875.1 Allobosea rubneri | reverse complement strand
CCAGGGAACGCCTGCGCCGGCTGCCGCCTGCTTGCCCTTCGGCTGCCAGGACGCGACCTCGGCCATGTCGGCCGGGCGGTCCTTCGGGTCGGGCGCGAGCATGCGGGCGAGAAGCGGCTGCAGGCTCTTGTCCAGCGCGGCGACGTCAGGCACGCGCCGCCGCTTCTCCAGGATCTGCATCTGGGTGCCGCCCATGTCGAGAGGGCGGCCGCCGAGCGCCTCGGCGAGGACGAGACCGAGGCTGTAGATGTCCGATTTGCCGGAGACTTCGCCGCCGAACAGGCCGAGCTGTTCAGGCGAGACATAGTTGTACTTCCCAGCGAAGCCCGTGCCGATGACGGTCTTCTCGCCCAGCAGGTTCGATTTGGCTATGCCGAAATCGATGATCTTGGCGCGCCCGACCTGACCGCCGGGCAGGATGATGTTGTCGGGCGAGACGTCGCGATGGGTGATCCCCAGCATGTGCGCGGCGTGCAGGCCGCTGGCGATGCGCCGGCGCAGCAGGTCGACCTCCTCTGGCGATAGCGGGCCCTGCTTGAGCCGCTCCGACAGGGGCTGTCCGTCGACGAACTCCATGGCGAGGTAGGTCGCCTGAGTGCCGGGATCGACGGTGAAGACGTAGTAGCGGACGATCGCCTCGTTGTAGACATTGTGCAGCGCCGCGGCTTCCTTGCGGAATAGGGTGACGACTGCCTCGTCCTGCGCCATGTCGGGGCGGACCATCTTGATCGCCACCGCATCGCCGGTCTGGATGGCCCGGCCCTTGTAGACCTCGCCCATGCCGCCGACGGCGATCAGGCGCTCGATCTCATAGATGCCGTTCAGCCTGGTGCCGGCTGAAAGCCCGTTGCGCGGCATGATGATCGTGCGCTCGGAATCGGTCATGAGGCCTCGTTCTTCGGCTGACGCATGTTCGGCATCCAGCGGGTCTGCACGCGGCGATCGTGATGATAGCGGACAATGACGACGGTGACATTATCGCTCGCTCCGCGCTCGAGCGTCAGCGCCAGCAGGGCATCGCACGCACCCTGCACATCCGGGCCGGATGCTGCGCGCAGGATCTCGTCATCCTCGACATGGCCGGTCAGGCCGTCGGAGCAGAGCACGAAGGTGTCGCCGCCTTCGAGCTCGCCATGGTCGATTTCGAGGGAGGGCAGGTCGTGGACGCCGATGGCGCGGGTGATCACATGCCGGCGCGGCCAGTTCCGCGCCTCTTCGGCGCTGAGCAGGCCCCGATCCATCATATCCTGGGCCTCGGTATGATCGCGCGATATCTGCGTGATGAATCCGTGGCGGACGAGGTAGATCCGGCTATCGCCCGACCAGACGCAGGCGAAGTGACTGTCATGCGCCAGCAGGACGGCGAGCGTCGATCCCATTGTCGCGCCCGCGAGCGCCTGGGCCCGCCGGCGCAGCTCGGCATTGGCTGCGAGCACGCTCTGTTCCAGCCGCGCCAAGAGGTCTGCGGCCGAGATGGCGGGACCGATGCCGTCGAGCGCGGCGGCGACGGTCGCGCTCGCCATGGCGCCGTTCTCGTGCCCGCCCATGCCGTCGGCCACGGCCCAGAGCCCGAATTCCGGCCGCGTCACCAGATTGTCCTCATTGTGGCTGCGCACGCGGCCGGGATGGCTGATCGCGCCTGTCTCGAAGGTAAGCGTGGCGCCGACATGGTTCATGACGCTGCTCCCACACCCAGAAAGGCGTCGAAGCGGCCGGTCAGGAGGCCGCTGAACAGATAGGGGCTCGGCAGAGCCTGGCCGACCAGGGCGAGCGGCTCGAAGTTCTCGCCACCGACGGTCCAGAAATAGCAGGCATGGGCGTAGGAACGCGCATGGTCCTCGACCCGCAGCGCCGCCAGTCGGGCAGGGAAGCTCGCCGGCTCGAGCGCGCTGACGATGGTGCCGTCGGACAGCCTGACCATGTCGACCGGCGGGGCGGCCTTCAGCTCGTCATTCGGAACCGGCAACTGGGCCAGAGCCTCGGCAACCGTCTCGAAGCTCGCCTCGGGCTCCAGTGCATTCAGCAGGAAATCCTCGGCGCGGTCGAACCACGCATCCTGCGGGTCTGTCTCCGGAGGTGGGATCGCCGTGCCGGGACCCGCGACCGCAAAGACCGTGAGCGGGAAGTAGCGGCCGATCCCGTCGACCGAGGGCATGAAGGCGCCTGCAACGGAGCTGCCGCCATAGGCGGAGCCGAGCCAGAAGCGCCAGATCGGCGCGTGCAGGAAGGCATCCTGCCAGCCGGCGCCGAGATCGAGCCGGCTTGCGGTCAGCCCGCCCTGGAGCCAGGGTTCGTAGACCGAGAGAAAGGCCGTGGGCGCCCCCAGGGCGATGAAGTCGCGCTTGCCCGGCAGCTTCCCGAACAGCCCGCACGCCATGTCTAAATCCCCGTCGGACAGCGGATTTCGCGCAGTGCCGGCAGCACCAGCGGGTTCTTCAGCGAGCCTACGCCGAACTGGTAGCCGACCTGGCGGCCGCCGGAGGCGAGCGTGAAGACGACATTGTCGCCCTGGCGCAGCACCGAACCGGCATCGAGCAACCGGAAGAACGACCAGACTCCGTCGCGCTCGAACAGCTTGACCTCGCTTGGCGCGGCCGGCGTCGGGCTGTTCGAGAAGAAGCCGCCGCCGAAGATGCCCCCCGCATTGTTGCTGCCGGCGCTGCCGCCGAGCGTCAGGGTGACCGAGGTCCTCGCCAGCCCGGCGCCCGGCCACATCACCGGCGTCGGTGTGTTGACGCCCTGCTGGCTCGCCACCGTGAAGCCGTTGATCTCGAGCTTGGCGCCGGAGGCGTCGGAGGAAAGGGCGGTCGGCACCACCACCATCTGGAAGGAGGGCAGGTTGCCGCCGGTCGGGAAGAAGGCCTCGCGGATGTCGCTGGCGCGCTGGAACTCACGCAACGTCGTCGGCGAGAGCGCGCGGGCGACGCGGCTGTCGGCGCGCCAGGTCCATTGCGCGCCGGATTTGTCGATGTAAGGGTCGAGCCGCTCCTTCAGGAACTTGTCCATCGCGCCGGTACCGGGGGCGAAGAGCTGGGCGAAGTCCGACAAGGCGATGTCGCGGGTGCTGCCCTTGGTGAAGGGGTAGCGATTGGCGAGGAGATTGGTGCAGGTGCGGCTGACTTCGTCGCCCAGCGCCTGGCGCAGCAGCGAGATGGTCGCGCTGGTAGCGTCGCCCTCGAAATCGTTGACCGCCGAGACGATCATCGCATCGAACGGGGCAGGATAGCGCGAGGAATTACCGCGCAGCGAGGCGATCAGCGGAACCATTGCCGCGTTCGCAGCCGCCGACTGGGCCGGCGTGGTCGCCGCCGTCGCAAGGTTCTGGTTGATCTCGGCGAAGATCTGCAGCGCCTGATCGACCGGGCGGCGTCCGAGATCGCCGTCGACCAGGACATGGTACGGCTTGAACCCGGCCTCGATATTGGCGCCGAGCGCTTCGCTGCCGCCCGAGAGCACCCGGTCTACACCCGGCGCGCTCAGCGGCAGGGAGGTGCCGAGCCGGCCGAGCGCCGCATTGGCGCGCTCCTCCAGCGTCTTGGCCGCAGCCTCCTTGCCGGCCTGCGCCGCCGCCTGTGCGGCGGAGGGTCGCCGCGCGGCGCGCTCCTTGGTCAGCTGCGTCTCGTCGCGGACCGATTCCAGCAGTTGCTTGAAGGGCGAGGTCGGCGCGGCGATCGCCGAAAGCGCCACGTATTTGGGCTTGTCGGCATTGAGCGGGCGCAGCTTCAGCCGGCGCAGAGCGCGCTGCCAGGATGCTGTAAAGTCGCGTGAATAAAGCTTCAGAAGGTCTTGAAAAAGACTGGCATATTGCGATGTAATCGCGGCCTGATCGACATTCTCGCCGAGAACCCAGCGCTCCTTCTCGATACGCTCGCCGATATCGCCGAGGCGGTCGACGAAGGCGTTCTGGAAGCCGTCATAGGTGTAGAAATAGGGTACGCGGATCGAGTCGAGATCTTCGCCCGAGACGCCCTCGAACACCAGACGGACATCGGAGCCGCCGCGCTGCGCCGCGACCCAGTCGCGGTTGGCGTTACGCCCCTGCGTGCGCAGCAGCTCATAGGCGCGCTCGGCGATGCTCATCCGCCGCAGGGTCTGCTGGCTGGTCTCGATCAAGGTCTGGTTGAGCTTGACCAGCGGCTCGTCGCCCTCGTCGAGATCGAGCAGGGCGGTCAGGTGTTCCTCCAGCGCCTCGCGGCCCTTGGCGTTGGCGGCACCGGGGAAAAGGTTCTCGGCCCAGTCGAGCCTCATCCAGGCGAGGACGAGATCGCGGTCCAGCTTCGCCCGGCCGCCGATCATCAGATAGACCTTGAGCGCCTCGTAGATGAAGCCCGGATTGTTGGCGTTGGCTTCGAGCTGCTCTTCGAGGCGGAAGATGATGCGCGAGCGCAGCATCCGCTCCAGCGCCTCCTGATAGCTGATCTGCGTCGCCGATTGCAGGCGCTCGCGCTGGCTCAGGCCGAAGGTCGCTGCGACGGGCGTCGGCTCGTCCTTGCTGGCATAGCCGGCCGGCATGTGCCGCAGCTTGTGCAGCAGCGGCAGGACGCGGCTGAAGTTCCGTTCCGAGATCGTCGTCTCCTGCAGCACCGGGGCGGCGCTCGAACGGTAGTCGGCGAGGGCGTAATTGGTCTGGTTGATCAGGTCGCTGTTGCGCGAATAGCTCGTCCACCACAGCCCGGCGAGCGTCGCCGCGACCAGCGCCACGGCGGTGAAACCGGCGGCGCGCAGCAGCGCCGAGCGCCGCGTGGCGCGCAGATCGGTCGAGACCCAGCCGGACTCGCCGATGATTACCTTCTGGATCAGGTCGGTCAGGAAGTAGCTCTTGCCGCGGCCCGAGAAGCTGCCGGCGCCGGCATGCTCGCTGCCGAAATTGCGCGAGAGCGCGCCGATCAGCTGGTCGATCGGCGTGCCTTCCTGGGTGCCGGAGGTGAAGTAGAAGCCGCGCAGCGTCGCGCTCTGCTGGTAGCGCGTCGGCTCGAAGACACGGCCGAGGAAGTCGACCACGATCGGCTTGAGCGCCGCCATCTGGCTCGGCAGGCCGAAGAGGTGGGCGCGCGCGGTCGGGTTGGGCTCGTCCTGCAGGCGGTCGGAGAGGCGCTCGTTCAGGCGCTCGATCAGCGCGTCGAACTCCGGCGGTACGTCGCCGATCATATTGCGGGTCTTGTCGAGGGTCTGGAAGGTGTGGCCCCAGACCATGCGCCGCTGCGGCTCGGAGAGCCCGCCGAAGAACTCGTTGAAGCCGGCGATCAGATCGGCCTTGGTGAAGACCGCATAGACCGGGAAGTCGATCTTCAGGCGCTCGTTCAGCTCGAGCAGACGCGCGCGGATCGCCTCGGCATGGGCGGCGATCTGTTCCGGCGTCGAGGTCAGCAGATCCTCGACGCTGATCGCGACCATGACGCCGTTGATCGGCTGGCGCGGGCGGTTGTGCTTCAAGAGATCGAGGAAGGCGAGCCAGCTCGCGCGCTCGGCCTTCGTGTCTGTGTCCTGGGTGGTGTAGCGGCCGGCGGTGTCGATGAGCACCGCCTCCTCGGCGAACCACCAGTCGCAATAGCGGGTCCCGCCATTGCCGGCGACCGCGGCCGGGGCCTGGCCGCCGCGCGCCAGCGGGAACTTCAGGCCGGAATTGACCAGCGCCGTCGTCTTGCCGGCGCCGGGCGGGCCGATCATCACATACCAGGGCAGGTCATAGAGATAGTCGCCGCCATCCTTGCCGCGGGTCCGCTTCAGCGTTGCGAGCGCATCGCGCATCGCCGAGCTCAGCGCCGCGCTATCGCTGGTCGCGCTTTCCTCCTTGGACAGTGCCTCGCTCAACGCCGCCACGGCCTTGCGCCTGCGGATGATGGTGAGGGCGATCCAGGCGGCCGCCCCCAGCACGAGGAGCAGGACGAGCGGCAGTCGCACGAAGAGCGGCTCGAACGGGCGCACGTCGCCGATCGCGACGAAGGGGCCTCCGAACCAGACCAGCAGGGCCAGGGCCAGCGTGCCGACAGCGATTGCGACGATCCTGAGCCAGATCGCGACGTTCATTTCGTGTCGACCTCCCTCATGGCTTCTCTCGCTGCTCGTTTTGGATCTAGCTTTCGCGCTGGATCAGGATCTCGACCCGGCGGTTCTTGGCGCGTCCCTCGGGTGTGGTGTTGCTGGCGATCGGTGCGTCGGGGCCCTTGCCCTCGACGCTGATCCGGTCCTTCTGGTTCAGCTTGGTCTTGAGCAGTTCGCCCACCGCCTTGGCGCGCTCCAGCGACAATTGCTGGTTGGAGGGGAAGCGCGCGGTGCGGATCGGCTGGCTGTCGGTGTGGCCGACGACCTTGATCGCCCCCCCTTCCTCGTTCAGCACCGCGGCGATCCGCTCGATCAGCGGGCGGAACTCGTCGCGTACCACCGCTTGGCCGGGCTCGAACAGGGTGATGTCGACGAGCCGGACGATGATCAGGTTAGGCGTGACCTGGCAGGTGATCGGCGGGCGCACCGCGGCGCAGACCTTCGGCTGCTGCGCCGGTGGCGGCAGCGGTGGCGGAGGCTTGGCAAAGACTTTCCGGACGATTGAGAGCTCGCCCTTGGGATGGACCGCGAGCAAGGCGGAAGCCGAGGCCTCGGCATTGCCACCGAGCAGCGCGCGGAAGATGAAATAGAGGCCGAGCACCGCGACGGCAGCGACGGCGGCGACGGACCAGACCGGAATTTTGAAGCCGGCGATGCGCGAGACCAGGGCCTGCCCTTGCCAGCGCGGCGACAGTTCCGGATCGGGCTGCTTCACCCGCCGCAGCGTCTCGAACAGACTGCGCTGGATCATCTGCAGATTGGCGGCGCCGCCGGCCGAGGTACGGTGGATGCCCTCGAAGCCGAGTGCCAGACAGGCATGCATCAGTTCGAGCAGGTCGTAGTTGACGCCCGGGTCGCGCTTGGCACGGTCCAATTCCTCGAAGAAGCGCACGCCGCCGGTGCGCTCGCCGAAGAAGCGCGAGAGCATGCTGTACTGCGTCCAGACATGGCGATCCTCACCGGGGATGTTCTGGACGATGTCGTCGGCGAAGGCGCAGAGGATGTATTTCGCGGTACGCGTCTGCTCGGGCGAGGCTCCGGCCGCCCGGACCTCCTGCTCGAAGGCCTCGATCGTTTCGCCGACCTGGCCGATCATCTGAGTGGCCGGCGCGCTGCTCAGCGAGGCGCGCATACGCCCGAGCAGCAAGAGCAGGGGGCCGGCCGCCTTGAGCATCGGATTGGCGTTCGGCGTAAGCATCTGCTCGCGCTTCGGCAGGGTTTGCGGGGCGTAGCCCGGTGGAGGCGGGGTGCTCGGCCGCGGCGGTGGGGTCGAGAGCCACTCCTCGCCGCCGGGAACGCCGGGTGAGGGCGGCGCGGCATGCGGGTACTGGGGCGCCGTCGACGGGTTGTAGCCATAGGGCGAGGCCGGCTGCGGCGGGTAGCCCGGCGTGGCGGCCTGGGGATCGGGGCCTGACGGTGAGGGCGCTCGCCTTCCGGCGGGGTTCGGCTTGATGATCGTTCGGTCCGAGCGGCCGAACGGATCGTACGGCGAGCCCTTGTCACTCATCTCCTGCCCTCGAGCACGGCCCAGAGCTCCATTTCGAGGTCGGGCCAGTCACCGGAGAAGTGCATGCCGATCGAACTCGCCGTGCTGAACTCCGGCCAGAGCGGCGACGTGCGGTCGAGATAGAAATAGACGTGGTCGGTCAGCGCCCGGATCTGCGGCGGCGGCGTCGGCACATGGACGAGGTTGATGCCCGGCAGATGGGCATGGACGATCTCGTTCATCTTGGTATTGGGGCCGACCTTGAAGAGATGCGGGAACTGCGCCTGGATCTCGGTCAGCGGCCGGCGCGCCGCGACCTCGAGGATCAGCGTCGCATTGCGCACCAGAGCCCGGTCGCGGATCGTCGACATGAAGGCGTTCGGCGCACGCTCGACGATTTCGAGGCGGATGGCGCGGCGGCCTAGCTGTGCCGAGAGAAAGTCCTGGATGTCGCGAACGACCGGCGTGAAGCAGCCCTCGAGGTCGTCATGATCATAGGTGGGGTAATCGCGGGCGCGGCGCTCGGCGGTGGTGAAGGTGGCGAGCTCGCCGGCGATGGCAAGCAAGCTCACGAACAGGCGCTCGGGGTGCACGAAGCGCGAGCCGCGCATATGCTTCAGCACCGGAATGTGCCGGTTGAGCATCTGCAGGATGAAATAGTCGGCGCTCTGCAGGCCGCCGCCCGCCGTCGGGTCCGCAGCGTAGCGGGCAAGCTCTTCCAGCTTGTTGTCGATCCAGCCGATGACCCGGTCCATCCAGCCGTCGACGACCGGATGGGCCGAGCAGACCAGGATCGGCGGGGCGAACTTCTCGTCGAACAGGACGGCGCGATCGCGCACTTCCAGGATGCGGCCGAGGGCAAGGCCGACAAAGCCAGGCTTGGCTGTCTTGCGCAGCTCCAGTGCCATGCGCGGATGGGCGATGTCGATCTCCTCCTCGATCCGCAGCGAGGCGGTGGAATCGATCAGCATTTCCGTGGACGGAAAGAAGCGGCTGGCGCTGCCGTTCAGGCTGTCCTCGACCTCGCGGGTATTGGCCGAGGCGAGCGGCAGCGAGAGCCAGGCGACCTGCCCGGCGGCATTGTCCGGCACTTCGATCGCCGGCGGCAGCGGCGAGTTGTCGGGCATGGCGAAGGGGGTGCCGTCCGGCATCACGCCGACGGCGCGGCGCAGGCCGATGCGGCTTTGCTGGGCGAGGTCGTGGTCGATCTCCAGCACCGAAAACCCCCACGGGTAGGGCGTGGTGTGCCGAACGCGGTTTTCCAGCAGGTTCTCGAGGTAGCGGTCGTTCTGCTGCAGATGGTGCGGTCGCAGGAACAGGCCTTCAGACCAGACAACCTTGCTGTACCACGACATCCGGTTCTCGCTATCTCTAGGCTAGGGCAGAAGCATATACAGCTCGTCAACCAGCGTCACCCTGCAACGTGACGTATTCGCAAGGCGCGACTTCAGCAGTCGGAAGCGCTTTCGCTGCGGCAAGGCTGCGAAACCGTCGCAAGCCGGGGCAGATGGCTGTAGGTTGACGGCTGCGCGCAGCCGTATGTGGTGGAGTAGGAGCGTGATGCAGGCCTCACAAGCGCTGGATTGTGATCGCGGCGGCCGCTTCCAGGCCTTCCACGGCGGCTGAGATGGGCAAGCGCAGCTCTCCCGATCCGGTTGTCGAGCAGGCCGAGTTCTTTCGGCTGGTCGAAGTCGAGCGTTTCCAGAGCGATCCGGACCTTGCGATCTGGCACGGACGCTCGCGCAATGCCCGGGTCGCGAAGGTGCTGGCCTTCATGGTCCTGATCCGGGCCCCCGGACGCCCCGGCAGGCCGCTTTCCGCGGCGCCGATGGTGGTCTGCAAAGGGGCCAGCCAGCAGTTCTTCAGCGCTACCGGCGACGACCAGGCCGCGCATCTGCTGCCGGGGCAGCTCTTGATCGACAATGCCGAGCCGTGGCTCTACCTGCAGGGCGAACCGGCCCGGCTGCTCCAGAACGAGTTCGCCTATGTCGAGCCCATCCACGCCAACTTCAATCGTGCGGACTGGTGGGCCGAGCGGAGCGGCATGGTCGAGGCCTTCGCCGATGCCTGCCGCGCGGTGCTGACGGGAACCGGCGCGCCCGAGCGCGATGTCGCCGACGCCTATGCCCGGATCTGGACGCCGGGAGCGCTGGTAGGGATCGCCGCCGGCGAGGCCGCGCTACGCGCCAAGCCACAGGTGCCCGACCTCGTCTTCGAGGAGCCCGACGGCACCAACCACAACATGATCGCGAACCTCGAGGAGAGAGGCGCGGCGATGAACGAAAAGGGCCTGCGGAACCGCTTCGAGCAGTTGAGCATGCTCGACTACTACCGGGCGAGCTTCGACGAGACTCCGCGCGAGCTTGAGCCGCAGGCGATCCGCATGCTGCTCGAACTGTGAGCGCGGTCAGGCTCAGCGACCGCCGCGGTCGTAGCACTCGGCGAAATAGAGCATGAAGGCGTCGACCAGCCCGTCCTCATAGGGGGCGGTCTTGGCCTCCCACCGCGCGACATAGGCGTCCCAGAGCTTGCTCTTGCGCGAGGAGAGCAGGCCTTCGAGGCCACGCTCGGTACTGACGCTTTCCGATACGGCCTGGGGATCGAGATCCTCGACCAGCATGCGCAGCGCGTGCTGCATGGCCGAGTAGGTCTTGATCTGGTGGATTTTCAGATCATTGAAGCTCTCCTCGAACGCCTTCTGGGCGTTGAGATAGCCACTGGTCGGCCGCCCGAAGATCAGTTTCAGTGCATCGTCGATCGTCGGCGAAAACTTCAGCGGGTTGTTGTCCTGCGCCTGGATCATCGTCTGGTTGGCGCTGCGGGCAACCCGCTTGCTTTCGGCCCGCGCCGCCAGCAGTTGCTTCAGCTCGACCGCGATCAGCCGCATCAGCATGCCGGTCTGCTCGGCGAAAGCGCCGGGGTCCTGCCATGCAAGTTCCTCAGCCGGCAGGCCGGCGCCTCGCGCGAAGCGGGCGATGAACTCGGCCGGGGAGATCGCGGGCACGCCTGCCGGAACAGGCTGAGGAGGCGGCGAGGGCGTCGGCGGCGGTTGATGAGGCGGCACACCGAAGCCGGATGGCTGCGGGGCGGCGGTCATCGGCTCGCCCCAGGGATCGCCCGCCGGCGGCTGGCTTAGCGGCCTGCGTGGTGTCGGGATCGGGGCGATCGGCTCGGGCTCCGGCGCCGTTGGCGGTTGATAGGGGGCCCAGGCCAGATCGT
>NZ_JAWDID010000096.1:0-11203 GCF_032464875.1 Allobosea rubneri | reverse complement strand
AGCAGCAGCGCGCAGGCGCGGGCGGAGCGGGCGAGGGTCATGGAAGCTGTCCGGGAATCTGCGTCTGGGCTCACGGGGCGAGGCCTTCGGCCTTCGCCTGGTCGAGCAGGCGTTGGGCCTCGGCCTCCGCAGCGGCGGCGTGGCCGCCGGCCGCCTCTTCATCTTCGAGATCGCCGCGCATCACGGCGACCTGCTTGATGATCTCCGAGATGCCCTGGAAGCTCAGCATCACGAAGCCGATCACGACCAGGCCCTTGGCCGGCCATTGCGGCAGGCCGCCAGCCGACAGCGACTGCTCGTTGATCGCGTAGGAACGCAGGAAGAAGGGCCAGGAATGATAGACGATGAGCAGGGCGAACGGCATCAGGAAGAGCACATGGCCGAGCAGCTCGATCCATTGGCGGACCCGCTTGGGCAGCATGCTGTTCACGATGTCGATGCGGATGTGCTCCTTCACCTGCAGCGTCCAAGCGGCACAGAGCAGGAAGACCGCCCCGAACAGCATCCATTGCAGCTCGAGCCAGGCATTCGACGAGACGCTGAAGACCTTGCGGACGATGGCGTTCATCGTCGCGACGGCCACCGCAACGAGGATCAGCCAGGCAATCTTCTTGCCGATCTGGCCGTTGACCGTTTCGATGACCCGGCTGATCGCGAGGAGCTGTTTCATACCGTCTCCGACAGGTTGTCGAGGAGATCGCTCCTCAGCACTTTCTGGGGGTTCATCAGGTTCAGCGGATCGAAGCAGAGCTTCAGCCGCGCCATCATCTCGAGCTCGATCGGGCTCTTGTAGTGCTGCAGTTCCGTGATGCGCAGGCGCCCGACGCCATGCTCGGCCGTGATCGAGCCGCCGAGCTGCGAGACGATGTCGTGGACGATCCGGTTCACTTCCGGCAGGCGGGCCTGCCAGAGGTCAGCCGGTTCGCCCTCGGCCTGAATCGGGTTGAAATGGATGTTGCCGTCGCCGAGATGGCCGAAGGCGAAGGAACGGATTCCGGGAAAGCGCTGCGACAGCGCGGTGTTCGCCTCCGCGATGAAGCGATCGACCTGCGAGATCGGCACGGAGACATCGTGCTTGAACGACGATCCCTCCAGCCGCTGCCCCTCCGGAGCACCTTCGCGGATGCGCCAGAGCGCGGCCGCCTGCGCCGCCGAGGAAGCGATGACGCCGTCGAGCAGCTCTTCGGCCTCGAGTCCCGCCTCGAAGACCGGGAGCAACCGCGCTTCCAGCGCTTCGGCAGCGCCCTGGCCGGCGAGTTCGAGCAGCAGATACCAGGGATAGGCCTGTTCCAGCGGATCCTGGATCTGGCTGTTGTGCTTGCGCGCGATCTCGACGCAGGCGCGCTCCATCAATTCGCAGGAGGTGATGGTCTCGCCGAGCGCGGCCTTGGCGCGGCGCAGCCAGGCGACGGCCTGTGCCGGCGAGCCCGTCGCGAGGAAGGCGGTGGCCGTCGCCTCCGGCAAGGGCAGGAGCTTCAGCGTGGCGCCGGTGATGATGCCGAGCGTGCCTTCGGCGCCGATGAAGATCTGCTTCAGATCGTAGCCGGCATTGTCCTTGCGCAATCCGCGCAGACCGTCCCAGACGCGTCCGTCCGGCAGCACGACTTCGAGACCCGCCACGAGATTGCGGGCCGTGCCATAGCGGACAGCCTGGACGCCGCCGGCATTGGTCGAGAGGTTGCCGCCGATCTGGCAGCTGCCTTCGGCTCCGAGGCTGAGCGGGAACAGCCGGCCGGCTTCGCGCGCCGCGTCCTGGATGCTCGCCAGCACGCAGCCGGCATCGACGGTGATCGTGTCATTGTCGAGGTCGAGGGCCCGGATGCGGTTCATCCGCGTCGTCGAGATCACGATCTCGGAATCGTCGCCATGGGGCTGGCTCGCGCCGGTCAGGCCGGTGTTGCCGCCTTGCGGGACGATCGGCGTGCGGGTCCGGTGGCAGATCGCCACGACCGCGGCGAGTTCGGCCGTGTTCGCCGGCTGCACGACGAGCGGAACGCGGCCCTTCCAGCCATCACGCCATGCCACCATCAGGGGCTGCATCTGGTCGCGGTCGGTGATCACGCCGCGTTCGCCGACGATGGCGCGGATCGGCTCGAGAACCTCCCTTGCGAAGCGGGCGGGATCGCGCAGCAATCCGCCGGCGTCGCTCGAACTGTCAGCCATGTTCGTCCTCCTTTGCAGGGAAGCGCGGGCGCCGGGCGGCGTTACCGACCAGACCGAGATGAAGGGCGGATTCGTTCCGGAGCTCCGGCTCCGGCGTGGCCTCAGACGCTGCGGCCACCGTCGATGTCGAGGATCACGCCCGTCAGGAAGGAAGCCTCGTCGGAAGCGAGGTAGAGCGCCGCATTGGCGACGTCGTCGGGATGTCCGAGGCGGCCGAGCGGCACGATCCCGCGCATCTGATCCCGCATTTCGGGGGAATCCGTGCCGAGGAAAGTCGCGAGCAGCGGCGTTTCCGTCGCGACCGGCGCCAGCGCGCAGACGCGGATGCGGTCGGGAGCCAGTTCGAGCGCCAGCGTCTTGGTGACGTTGTGCACCGCGCCCTTGCTGGCATTGTACCAGGCGAGGCCGGGGCGCGGGCGATTGCCCGCCGTCGAGCCGACATTGAGGATGACGCCGCCGCCCTGGCTGCGCATCACCGGGACGGTCGCGTTGCAGTAGTGGAAGATCGACTTCAGGTTGACCGCGAAGACGCGATCGAACTCGGCTTCGGAGACGGCCTCGAACGGCCCCTTGGCGTGGCTCGAGCCGGCATTGTTGACCAGGATGTCCAGCTTGCCGAAGGCCTCGACGGTCCGCGTCACCGAAGCCTGCACCTCGGCCGCCTTGGTGACGTCCGACTGAATCGCGATCGCGGAAGCGCCGAAGCGGGCTGCGGTCGCGGCTGCTGCATCCCCGTTCCAGTCGACGACGGCGACCTTCGCGCCTTCCGCCACGAAACGCTCGACCATGGCCAGGCCGAGCCCGGATGCCGCACCCGTCACGAGCGCGACGCGATCCTTCAGACGCATCGACGTTTCCTTCCTTCCGCCCGCAGGCGTGCCCGGCTTGTCCGAGCTGCTAGGAGGCCTCGACGGCCAGCCAGTTGGCCGTCGGACCCCGGTTTCCTCCATCTGGCGGAGGTCGCCGCCGTCGGGCCAGTCGAGCTGGGCGCATAGCAGCTATAAGCGAAAAGGTAGGGGCCCGATTTCAGCCGATCGCTTCGGGGCTTTCCCGATCAGGGCGCGGCCGCGGTCGCGGGCTTTCGAGGTTGCGGGTGACGCCGCGCAGAATGTCGAGCGGAACGAGGCGCGCGACCTCGTCCTGCACGATCCGCATCACCGCGCGCGTCAGTGGCGTGATCGGCTGGTTCGCCGGCGTCGCCAGCACGAGCAGGGCGCGCATGGCGGAGGAGCGGAACGGGCGCACGCGGAGCCTTCCATCCCGCACTTCCCGGTGGACTGCGCCAAAAGGTAGCACGGTCGGGCCGACACCGCGCTCGACCAACTGCTTCAGCGCCGCGACGCAGTCGACCTCCGTCAGGACGCGCGGGCGTACGCCTTCGGCCGCGCAGGCGGCATCGACCACCCGGCGCAACCCGTTCTCCGGTCCCGGCAGGACACAGGCGCGGCTCGCCAACTCCGGCAGCGAGACCGGTTCGAGCGGCGCATCGGCACGCGCGGATGGCGGCTCGACCATGAACAGGTCCTCGAGCATGAGCGGCGTCGCGATCAGGCTGCGGCTGCTGCGCGCATCATAGAGCACGGCGATGTCGACCCGCGCGGCCTCGGTCCATTCGAGCAGCACTGCGCTGAAGGCCTCGCGCAACCGCAGCTGCGCGCGCGGAAACTCGGCGGCGAAACGCAGCGCGAGATCGGCCCCCATGCTTGCGGAGAGCGACGGCGGCATGCCGAGCGAGACGCTGCCGGTATTGTCGATGGCCCCGGCGGCGAGCTCGGTGCGGACATCCGACAATTGCCGCATCACGTCCTGCGCCACCTCCTCGAACCGGCGGCCGGCATCGGTGAGCGAGACGCCCCGGCCATGGCGGTAGAGCAGGCTCTGCTGCAGCGAGGCCTCGAGATTGCCGATCTGGCGGCTGAGCGCCGGCTGGCTGATGCCGAGCCGGACCGCAGCCCGCGACAGGCTGCCGGCCGCAACCGTTTCGAGAAAATAGCGGATTTGCTGGAGGTCCATGCTGCGGTCTCTTCGTGCTGGCCCTGTGGTAGCGGTTATAGCTCTTATCTACCAGACTGCATGGCCGAACCGGCTGGGATCGCTAGGTTGCGGGCCAGAGTGACCGCACCTGCCTGTGGAATTGCGAGCAAGGGAGCGGCGAACGAAGAGGAAGACCAGGGATGTCGCCCCGCTTGCCGGCAGATTGCCTTTCCAAGGACCACGAGCCCCCCTTCCCCTTGCCGGCTCGCTGACGCGATGAGCACGATCCTGAACGGGCTTCGCGTCGTCGAGGTCTCGGCCTTCATCGCAGCCCCCCTGGGCGGCATGACGCTGGCGCAACTCGGCGCCGAGGTGATCCGCATCGACCCGATCGGCGGCAATATCGACTATCGCCGCTGGCCGCTCGCCCCCTCCGGCGCCAGCCTCTATTGGGCCAGTCTCAACAAGGGCAAGCGCTCGATCGCGATCGCGCTCGACAAGCCCGAAGGGCAAGAACTGGCCAGCGCCCTGATCGCCCAGCAAGGCGAGGATGCCGGAATCCTGCTGACCAACCTGCCCGCCAGTGGCTGGATGGGCCACGCGGCTCTGTCGCAGCGCCGCGAAGACCTGATCAGCCTGCGCCTGACCGGCAATCACGACGGCAGCGGGGCCGTCGACTACACGGTGAACTGCGCCTCCGGCTTTCCGCTGGCGACCGGCAGGGGGGGCGAGCCGGTCAACCATGTCCTGCCGGCCTGGGACATCGCGGCGGGGCTCTATCTCGCAACCGGCCTGCTCGCGGCGGAGCGGGCCCGGCGCCTCGACGGCAAGGGCCGGCAGGTCTCGCTCGCGCTCTCGGACGTGATGCTCGCGAGTGTCGGCAATCTCGGCTACATCGCCGACTATCAGGTCAACGGCGCGGTGCGTCCGCCGCTCGGCAATGATCTCTATGGCGCGCTCGGCCGCGACTTCGCCACCGCCGACGGGCGGCATGTCATGATCGTCGCGATTTCCAACCGGCAATGGCATGCGATCGGCCGCGCCACCGGCCTGACCGAGAAGCTCGCGATGATCGGCCCGATGATGGACGCCGATCTCAACACGGAAGGCGGCCGCTTCACCGCGCGGGCCGCGATCTTCGCCGTACTCGAACGCTGGTGCGCCGCGCGCAGCCTCGCGGAGATCGAAGCCGCCTTCGACGGCACCGGCGTGCTGTGGGGACCCTACAGGGATTTCGGGCAGCTGGTCCGCGAGGATGCCCGCTGTTCGGTGGCGAACCCGATGTTCGGCACGATCGAGCAGCCCGGGGCAGGTCCGATCCTGGCACCCGGCTCGCCGCTGGCCTTCTCGGTCGGCGCGCGCCGCCCGCCCTTGCCCGCGCCGCAACTCGGCCAGGACACCGAGGCCGTGCTCTCCGACAGGCTGGGGCTTACGACTGCAGCCATCGGCAAGCTTCTCCAGACCGGCATCGTCGCCGGTCCCCGTACCGCCTGATTCCGGGATCGATCATGCCGAAGACGACCGACCACGACGCGCTGCTTTCGACCTGCGCCACCCTGCTTTCCGCCGCCGAAACTCTGCATGCGGCGACGCGTGCCGCGGTCGCGCAGTTGCTAGCGCCGGGCGGGCGGGTCGATGCCGGCCTCGTCGAGGCGCACCAGTTCGCCGCGCACGGCTTCGCCTGGCAAGGCACCTATGTCGAAGCGCTGCGGCAGACCCTCGCCTGGGCCGAGCGCCTCGCTGACAGCGGCCGGCTCGGCCCAGCGGACGCGGCCATGCTGCATCTGGGCTTCGCCGAGTATGGCGCACAGCTCGCCGGTGGCATCGCCATGAGCCAGACCGAAACGGTGCGCCCCTCGGATATGGGCGTGGCGGCGGATGTCGTCGCGGTCTTCGCGGCCGAGCCCGCGCTGACCCGTCTGTCGCACGCACCAGCGCTCGAAGCTGCAAGGCGGGCGCTTTCCGCCGAGCTCGCGGAAGGGCGCTTCGGGACGCTCGGCCTCGACGACGACATCCTGGAGGCGACGCGCGAGCAGTTCCTGCGCTTCGCCGCGAGCGAGGTCACGCCGCATGCGCCGGGCTGGCACGCCCGCGACGAGCTGATCCCGCTCGAACTCGTACAGAAACTCGCGGATATGGGCGTGTTCGGTTTGACGATTCCGGAGGAGTATGGCGGCACCGGCCTCGGCAAGGTGGCGATGTGCCTGGTCTCCGAAGCGCTGAGCGGCGGCTATATCGGCGTCGGTTCGCTCGGCACCCGCTCCGAGATCGCCGGCGAGCTGATCAGGCTCGGTGGCACCGAGGAGCAGAAGGCCCGCTGGCTCCCCAACCTCGCCTCCGGCGAGATCCTGCCGACCGCGGTCTTCACCGAGCCGAACACCGGCTCCGATCTCGGCAGCCTGCGGACGCGGGCGGTGCGCGAGGGCGATGTCTATCGCGTCCATGGTGCCAAGACCTGGATCACCCATGGCGCCCGCTCCGACCTGATGACCCTGCTCGTACGCACCGATCCGCAGAGCACCGACTATCGCGGCCTGTCGATGCTGCTAGCCGAGAAACCGCGCGGCAGCGAGGCCGATCCGTTCCCGGCACATGGCATGAGCGGCACCGAGATCGAGGTGCTCGGCTATCGCGGCATGAAGGAATACGAGATTTCCTTCGACGGGTTCGAGGTCCCGGCCTCCAACCTGCTCGGCGGCGTCGAGGGCCAGGGCTTCAAGCAGCTGATGGAGACCTTCGAGAGCGCCCGCATCCAGACCGCCGCGCGCGCGCTCGGCGTCGCCCAGAATGCGCTCGAGCTCGGCCTCGCCTATGCACAGAGCCGGGTCCAGTTCGGCAAGGCGCTGCTCGCCTTCCCGCGCGTCCACGCCAAGCTCGCCTTCATGGCTACCGAGACGATGATGGCGCGGCAGCTCTCCTATTTCGCGGCGCGGCAGAAGGATGCGGACCGGCGCTGCGACATCGAGGCCGGCATGGCCAAGCTGCTCGCCGCGCGCGTCGCCTTCAGCAACGCCGATTGCGCGCTGCAGATCCATGGCGGCAACGGCTATGCGCTCGAATACCCGATCAGCCGCGTGCTCTGCGATGCCCGCATCCTGTCGATCTTCGAGGGCGCGGCCGAAATCCAGGCTCAGGTCATCGCGCGCGGCCTGCTCGGCCGCGCAAACTGACATCCGGCGCGCAAAAAGAAGAGCAGGCTGCACCGCAGCCTGCTCCACAATCTGCTCCGACATCGTCATCCGGCCCGGGCAGCCTGCACTGCCCGGGCCGGATCGTTTTCAGCGCCGGATCGCCCGCAGGGCGACTGTGTCGTAGGAGTACTCGGAGACCTGGTTCCAGGTCGCCGATTCCGTCTGGAAGCGGCGCATGCTGTCATAGAGCTTCTTGAAGTCGGCATTCTTGGCCGAGAGCTCGTCATAGAGCTCCATCGCCGCCTTGTGCGCGGCGTCGATGACCTCGGCCGGGAACGGACGCAGCTTGGCGCCGCTGGCGACGACGCGGCGCAGGGCCGGCGGGTTCAGGACGTCGTAGCGGGCCACGGTGTCGACGTTCGCGAGGGCCGCCGAGGCGGTCAGCGCTGCCTGGTAGTGCTTCGGCAGCTTCTCCCACTGTTCGACATTGATGAAGAAATGCTCCAGCGACGTGCCGTCCCAGAAGCCGGGATAGTAGTAGTACGGCGCGACGCGATAGAGGCCGAGCTTCTCGTCGTCATAGGGACCGTTGAACTCGGCCGCGTCGATCGTGCCGCGCTCGAGCGCCGGATAGATGTCGCCGCCGCCGACCTGCTGCGGCACCGCGCCGAGCTTGGCCAGGATGCTGCCGCCGAGGCCGGAGATGCGGAACTTCAGACCCTTGAGGTCGTCGACGCCCTTGATCTCCTTGCGGAACCAGCCACCCATCTGGCAGCCGGTATTGCCGCCCGGTAGGCCGACGACATTGTGCTTGCGGAAGAACTCGTCGAGCAGAACCTTGCCTTCGCCATGATAGGCCCAGGCGTTCTGCTGGCGCGTATTGAGGCCGAAGGGTATATGGGTGCCGATCGCGAAGGTCGGGTCCTTGCCGACATAGTAATAGGCCGCGGTGTGGCAGATTTCGACCGTACCGTTGCTTACCGCATCGAGAGCCTGCAGCGCCGGGACCACTTCGCCGGCGGCGAAGACCTGGATCTGGAACTTGCCGTCCGTCGCTTCGGCAAGGTTCTTCGCCATCACCTCGGCCGAGCCATAGAGCACGTCGATGTTCTTCGGGAAGCTGGAAACCAGCCGCCAGCGGATCGTGGGTGCGCTCTGCGCGATGGCGGGCGCCGCGATCGCCGCACTGCCGACAGCGCCGGCCGCAGCCGTTTTCAGAAAGTCGCGTTTCCTCATTGCTTCCTCCGGATACCCCCCGACTCCCGAGAGGTTTAATTCATTGTATGAATTTATAATTCAAATCTAGCATGAGGCTCCGGATGGTGCTAGTCGAATTTCATTCCCGGCCGCTCCGAGGCGCGGGCGGTTGATGAAACCATCGATGGAGTGCTGCAGCGATGCTCGAGAAGAATCTGATTGGCGGAAACTGGGTCGGCGGCGCGCAGGCTCTCGAAATCCGCAACCCCTCCGACCTCAGCGACGTGATCGCGACCTACGGCCTCGCCGGCAAGAGCGAGGTCGAGGCGGCCTTCGCCGCCGCCCGCAAGGCCCAGCCGGCCTGGGGCCGTGCGACGCTGGAGCAGCGCTCGCTGGTGCTCGAGGCGATTGCCCGCGGCATCTTCGACAACAAGGACAAGCTCGCCCAGATCCTCGCCCGCGAGGGTGGCAAGACCGTTCCGGATGCACTCGGCGAGGTGACGCGCGCGGCCCATATCGCGCGCTTCTTTGCCGGCGAAGCCTTGCGCATGCCGGGCGAGAAGCTCGGTTCGGTGCGGCCGAACGTCGATGTCGAGATCACGCGTGATCCGGTCGGCGTCGTCGGCCTGATCACGCCGTGGAACTTCCCGGTCGCGACGCCGATGTGGAAGATCGCGCCGGCGCTTGCCTTCGGTAACGGCGTGGTCTGGAAGCCGTCCGAGAAGACGCCCGGCATTTCCGTCGCGATCGCCGAAATCGTCGCTGCTTCCGGCATCCCGGCGGGGGTCTTCAACCTGCTGATCGGTGCCGGCCCGGATGTCGGCGCCGCCGTCATCGCCAATGCCGACGCGATCTCGTTCACCGGCTCCTCGACCACCGGCCGGCGCATCGCCGTCGCCTGCGCCGAGCGGCTGATCCGTTGCCAGATGGAGATGGGCGGCAAGAACCCGCTGGTCGTGCTCGACGATGCCGATCTCGAGCTCGCCGCCGACCTCGCGGTCAACGGCGCCTTCTTCCAGCAGGGCCAGCGCTGCACCGCGTCGAGCCGCCTGATCGTGACGAGCGGCATCCATGACGCCTTCGTCAAGGCCTGCGCCGAGCGCGTCGCCAAGCTCCGGGTCGGCCATGCGCTCAAGGCCGACACCCAGATCGGTCCGGTGATCGACGACAGCCAGTTCCAGAAGAATCTCGGCTATATCGACATCGCCAAGGGCGAGAATGCGCGCCTGGCCGCCGGCGGCGAAGCGCTCGAACTCGACACCAAGGGCTACTACATCGCCCCGACGCTGTTCGCCGATACTACGAACGCGATGCGTATCAACCGCGAGGAAGTGTTCGGCCCGGTCGCGACCGTCATCCGCGTCGCCGATTACGAGGAGGCGCTCGCCGTCGCCAACGACACCGATTACGGGCTGTCGGCCGGCATCTGCACCACCTCGATGAAATATGCCCGGCATTTCCAGCGCAATGTCGAGGCCGGCATGACCATGCTCAACCTGCCGACGGCCGGCGTCGATTACCACACGCCGTTCGGCGGCCGGAAGGCGTCGAGCTACGGGCCGCGCGAGCAGGGTCGCTACGCCGTCGAGTTCTACACCCAGATCAAGACCAGCTACCTGCTGGCCTGAGCGACAGGACCAATCCGGAGGAAACGCTCATGACCAACCCGAAAATTGGTTTCATCGGCCTCGGCAGGATGGGGCGCCCGATGGCGTCCAACCTGCAGCGCAAGGGCTTCGCGACGCTGTCCTATGACGTCAATCCCCAGGGCATCGCCGCCCTGGTCGAGCTCGGCGGCCGTGCCGCCGGCTCGATCGCCGAGGTCGCTCGCGAATCGGACATCGTCTTCACGATGCTGCCGGCCCATCCTGAAGTGCGCGCCGTCGTGCTCGACGGGATCGTGCCCAATGCAAGGCCCGGCACGCTCGTCGTCGATATGAGCACGATCGACCCGCTCGCGACCGACGAGGTCGCGGCGGCGGTCGAGGCCGCCGGCCTCGGCTTCGTCGACGCACCGGTCGGCCGGCTCGCGACCCATGCGGATCGCGGCGAGTGCCTGTTCATGGTCGGCGCGTCCCAGGAGCATTTCGAGCGCGTCAAGCCGATGCTCGAGGCGATGGGCACGACGATCCATCATTGCGGCCCGGCCGGCGCCGGCATCCGCATGAAGGTGGTGAACAACTATCTGGCGATCGCGGCGTGCCAGCTCAACGCCGAGACGCTGACGCTCGCGGCGCGCTTCGGCCTCGATGTCGAGCGCACCATCGACATCCTCAACGGCACCACCGCCAATAACGGCCATCTCAAGACCAATTTCCCGGTCAAGGTGCTGGCCGGCGATATCGAGCCCGGCTTCCAGATCGACCTCGCCCACAAGGATCTCGGCCTCGCCTTGACCTCGGCCTCGTCGATGAAGGTGCCGCTCGCCATGGGCGCGGCCGCGCGCGAATGCCTGCAGCTCGCCCGCTCGCGCGGCTTCGGCGGCAAGGACTTCTCGGCGCTGCTCGATGCCTGGTGCGACCTTGCCGGCGTCGAGGCTCCGCGGCTGCCGTCCAAGAACTGACCCAGAACTGACCTTCCGTAGCCGAAGCCGATAGCGCTTCCCGAAAGCTGCCACCATGACCGTGCCCGTCGCGACCGAGAGCGCGTACCTCCTCGACTTCTATGCGCGTTACCGCCGCGACCCGCTTTCTGTCCCGGCTGACTGGCGCATCCATTTCGAGGAGATGGAGCCGGAA
>NZ_JAWDID010000095.1:0-11534 GCF_032464875.1 Allobosea rubneri | reverse complement strand
AAGCGCCAGACCATCCAGCAGAGACGCTTGCAGCATCAGCTGAAGGCCGCATAACCTCAAACCCAGATGAGCCAGAGCCTCCGTTCCTGAGACATCGAAACAGCCTCAAATCATCTGACGACGGACACCCTCGACAGAACTGGCATGCGATACCGGTCCCGACGGCGAGCGGAGCTTCCGGGCCTGTCTGTCCGGGGAAGTGACAATCTCCTACGACGCCGTGGTCGACAACGGCACACGCGCGCTCCTGCCCTCGGCCGCCCGGCAGCACCTCTGGAGCGAACTTCCAGCCGACGTTCTGCCCTATCTGCTTCCAAGCCGCTTTTGCCCCAGCGACCAGTTCCAGCGCTTCGCATTGCGAGAGTTTGGTCAGGCGGAGGACGGGGTCGCTCGGGTCATGTCGACCATGGAATGGATAAATCGAAACGTAGATTATATGTCCGGCGTCAGCACCGCCGAGACCGACGCCGCGCACACATTCACGGTTCGCGCCGGCGTTTGCAGAGATTTCACCCACCTAGGCATTACGCTTTGCCGGGCGCTGTCCATTCCATCACGAGCGGTCAGTGCCTACGCAGTCGACCTGCAGCCGCCTGACTTTCACGCGGTCATGGAGGTCTTTCTGGATAATCGATGGTGGCTCGTCGATCCGACCAGTCTCGCTCCGATCGAGGGGCTGGTCCGTATCGTGCACGGGCGAGATGCCGCAGACCTTGCATTCCTGACGACCGACAAGCCCTGCCAACTGATACGCCAGGACATCTTGGCTGAAGCGATCTGAAGACACAGTTCTGCGGTGGTCTCCGACAATCCGGACAGGCGGGAACGCGGAGCTAGCGGGTCGTCGGGTCCTGGCCGGCTCATCGATCTTCGGGAAACTGGCGGCCGATCGCGGTGAAGATGGCAAGCTCCCGGCTGCCTTGCTCGCTCAGCAAATGCGGTTCCATGCTTCAAAGCCGGCCTGACCGCCGCAAGCAATTGATGCCGCACCGATGGCCCCACCTTATTCACCTGGCCCGGCGGCTGGCTTATCTTCCGATTTCATATCGGGCTTGTCCGCTTCGCCAGTATCCTTGTCGGCGTGCGGATCGATCGAAACCTTGTTCAAGGAGTCCTTGTCAGGGGCACCCTGAATCGACTTTGCCCGCTCTTGCTCTTCAGGGGAGAGCTTGTTGCCGTGACCGTCACGCATGGGTTCCTCCATCACCCCACCCCCGCAGCAACCGCCCAACCCACAGCAGGTTCCTTTCAGGTCACTGCGCGCGCGATGCCAGTGGTGCTCCGCTTGCGGCTGAGCTTGCAGCGGGCCAGTGCCGACCTCGGCACCGTTCGACTACTGCCTTGGCACTTTTTTGGCCTGCTCCTGCGCTGCGCGCGCGAGCATGACTTCCAGTTGGACAAGCACCGTCGGCGAGAGGACAAGCCAAAGATCTGCGTCGGCTTCCGTCTCTAGCTTGATCATCGCGCCCTCCCCCATATCCGTACTGACGACGACCTCGGAGACATTCACGACCGGGATCTCGATAATGGGCTTTCCAGTTGTAGACGGCATCCAAAGCTACTCCCCGACAGCCAGCCGGTAATTGTCCGATTAATGACCCTACGCGGGAGAGCGGAGCAGCCTGGCAGCTGAGATCAGCTTTTCCAGCTCTGGGCCGTTTAAGGCGATGTCGCCAGTTTCAGCGTGGACGCGCACATCCGGAAGGGGCTCGCCTTCAGTCGCATCGGCGAGAAACAGCAAGCATTCATTCAGGGTGCTGAAATTTCTCGCCGGGGTCGATGACATCCAGAACTGTGCGGTGGATGGCGCTTGGCCGTACCGTCGAAGCGTTTCGAAAGCCGCATCTCTGGTCATGGTGCAAAACTCCGACTCCACGGCGACATAACCGGCTGCCAGAGCGCTGGTTCCTGTTCGGCTGCGACGGCAAAGCGCAGCAGGGACAAAAACCAAGCGCCTCGAGGAGGAAGCCTAGAGGCGATGCCCGCGAGCAAGCTCATCGCAGTCGCCGGCTCACTGCGTCAGGCCAGTGAGCGTATCCGGGCTTCTCGGTCCCATTGCCGCGTGCGAGCAGCTTCGACAACGGCAGTTGGGTCGTCACTCAACGCAACGATACCTGCATCGACGAAGACGCCAGCCTTTTCCAGCAGCGGCCTTGCTTGGGGGCTAAAGCCTATCGCTTTGAGATGGCCAAAGGCGTCTTTGGTGAAGTCGAGCGCCGCGGCATCATCAAGCAGGTCGCTACAGCCTTCTTCGGACAGGACGAGCGCGACTGCGTCGAAAATCACCGAAGGGCTCCCGGCCAGTTGACCATCTGCCTTCAGCTTCCCGCCCTTCTTCAACGAAACGCCGCCTATCCTGGGCGCGACGATCTTAATCTTGCCACCCTCCGCTTCGACTGCTGTCTTGAGAGCATTTATCATCTCGCCATCGGCGCCGTCGGTAACGAGGATGCCGATGGTTCGGCCTTCCAGCGTCTGCGGGTACTTTCCGATGATACGAAGGGCCGGCGACGCCTCCATGTCCTGTGGGGCGAGAGCGGGCTGAGAAGCCGTCGGCAGCGGCATCCCGAGAGCATGAGCGACCCGCTTGGCCAGGGTTTCGTCGACATTCCGCAAATTGGAAAGCATGCGCACTCGGACGTGCTCCAGAGCGACCTTCGACAACTCGAAAGCCAGAGCGCTGGCGATGTGGGCCTGTTCAATCTCCGTCTGTGAGCGGAAAAAAAGCCGAGCATGTGAATAGTGGTCGGCGAAGCTCTCGGCGCGGAGCCGAACCTTCGCTCCATCGAGGTCTTTGGCAAATGTTCGAAAGCCACCGCGTGGGTCTTCACGAGGCCCGCTCTCCTCGTCCGCTTCATTCAGACTGTTGGGCTCGTAGTTGGCGCGGCCGGCGAAGACCTGCGTCTGCATCTGGCCATCGCGCTGGAGGTTCTGGAAAGGGCACCCCTTCGCCCGATTGATCGGAATCTGGTGGAAATTCACCGTACCCAAACGCGATAGCTGCGTGTCCTGATAGGAAAACAACCTCCCCTGCAGCAAGGGGTCCTCGGAAACGTCGATGCCGGGCGGCATATTGGTCGGAAGAAATGCGGCTTGCTCGGTTTCGGCGAAGAAGTTTTCGGGGTTCCGATTGAGAAGCATTCGGCCCACCATCCGGACTGGCACGAGCTCTTCCGGGATCAGCTTCGTTGCGTCCAGGATGTCGAAGGGCAATGCATCAGCATCCTTCTGACTTAGGAGCTGGACCCCGAATTCCCATTCAGGGAAGTCGCCCGCAGCAATCGCTTCATACAGATCGCGACGATGGTAGTCGGGGTCGGCACCTGCAATCTTGACTGCCTCATCCCAGCAAGTCGATTGCGTCCCAAGCTTGGGACGCCAATGGAACTTGACGAACGTAGCTTCGTCACGGTCGTTCAGCAGGCGGAACGTGTTGACCCCGAAACCTTCCATCATGCGGTAGGATCTGGGGATCGCGCGGTCCGACATCGCCCACATGATCATGTGCGTTGCTTCAGGCATGAGGCTGACGAAATCCCAGAAAGTGTCATGGGCGCTCGCCGCCTGCGGATAGCCCCGATCGGCTTCCATTTTGACCGCGTGAATCAGGTCCGGGAACTTGATGGCGTCCTGGATGAAGAACACCGGGATGTTGTTGCCAACGAGGTCCCAGTTACCTTCCTTCGTATAGAATTTGACCGCGAAACCCCGAACGTCCCGTGGGGTGTCGACCGATCCGGCGCCACCCGCCACGGTCGAAAAGCGGGTGAAAACCTCGGTCTTCGCTCCGACTTCGGTCAGGATCCTGGCGCGAGTGAATTCCTCAAGCGAATCCGTGAGCTCGAAAAACCCATGGGCCGCCGAACCCCGTGCGTGCACGATCCTCTCGGGGATGCGCTCGTGATCGAAGTGCTGGATTTTTTCGCGCAGCACAAAGTCTTCAAGGAGGCTAGGACCTCGTGAGCCGGCCCGGAGCGAGTTCTGGTTGTCGCTGACCGGTACGCCATGGTTCGTCGTGATCCGCTGTTCACGCCCCGTTGCGGTCTGATGTGTTTCACCGGCATTTCCCGGTTTGGATTGCTTGGTCCCCTTCATAAGCCGATCTCCCTGAATTGCCCGGCTCGGCGGCGCCAGAGGCGGCACCGCACTCATTGGCCAACTCAACGCTGCGCGACGCCTGCCGTTCCCGGGGGCGCCTAATCGACGCTCCGCCTTCGTTCAGCGCTCCCATCGAAGCAGGCCGGTTCCTCCCCAACGCCCGTCCCTTGGCCGGAATACCGCCGACCTACGGCTTTTGCTGCGACGGTCTCACGACGCCTCCGGGCGATCGCTGCCGAACGGGCTCGCTTCTGTCGAATGGGATCCGTGACGGCCACCTGCGTGGCACACCTTCCCGATATCAATCCGACGCGATCGACTGCGGGCTTTGGCCCGCGGCGGGCCCAAGAGGGAGCCCCGCCCACCGGAGTCAGCGGGGCCCATGCCGAGCAACTAGCAAAGCGCTATTTGGCGAAGCGGCCTTCGTATTTGAACTGGGGCGCAGCCTTCAGCTGATCCTTCGTTGCGTTGATCCGGGCATTCCACTTTTTGTCGGCTTCATTCCAAGTGATGGCGATGGAATTCGGGCTGACCGCGACATAGTGGGTTCCCATTCCGAGGAAACCGCCGACGGAAAGAATGTACGACGCCAGCGTGTTGCCGACGACAACGAGATCCTCGATCTCGCCTACGGTTTCGTCGCCGGCATTCTTCACGTTCAGGCCCTTGAGACTGCTCCCAAGCGCTGAAGCCTGATTAACCTCCGTGAACATGGGCGGCTGAGCCAATGTCGGCGCCGACTGCGCAAAAGCGGCGCTCGTCAGCAGCGACAGGCCAAGGGTTGCAACGGTCATGCGCATGGGAAACCTCTAGAGTTCGATTTGCACCCAGGAGCGCTGGGCGGCCAACGTGGATCTGGCAGTGATCCAATCCTGCCTGGCCGCAATTGTTCCGTGGCATTCCAGACGTCGGAATTTGACAAGGCCCTGGAAGACGCGATCGCGTCAAAGCCTCCGGGAAGCGCCTCCTCCGCGTCGTCCGACGGCGTCCAAACCACCTCCAAACTGGAACTAATTTTGGCTGCCTCCGTTCTCTGCGGCATCGGCCTTCAGGCCTGCGTTCTCGGGAGGAACACATGAAAAAGCTCGTCATCACCGCGATAGTCGCGTCGTTCACGTCGCTGGGAGCGTTTGCACAGACGTCGACGACGTCGCCTGCTCCGGCGCCAGCCCCGGCGGATGCGAATGCTCCGCTTCCGGGAGCGAACAGCTTCACCGAAGGCCAGGCCAAGAGCCGCCTTGAGGCCAACGGATATACCGCCATCGGCGAGCTCAAGAAGGATGACAACGGCGTCTGGAAGGGCACGGCCACGCATGGCGGTCAGCCGGTCACCGTAAGCGTGGACTATCGCGGCAACATTACCCGTCACTGACCAAGGTCGCTGAAAGGAGATTTGAAATGCCCCTCACAATTACCCGATCGTATGAGCAATACGCCACTGCGGCCGCGGTCGTGGAGGAGCTGGGAAATGCTGGCTTCTCGGACAGCGACATTAGCGTCATCGGGCACCGCGAGGATCACGAGGACAGCAATGCCGGGGAAGGTGCAGGCATCGGAGCAGGCGTCGGCGGAGCGGCCGGGCTTCTCGCAGGCCTGGGCATGATTGCCATCCCCGGGATCGGACCAGTCGTGGCGGCAGGATGGCTCGCGGCAACAGCCGCCGGGGCGGCGGCCGGGGCGGCTGCAGGAGGCATCATCGGTGCCATGACAAGCGCCGGCGTCGACGAGCGGGACGCGCACGTCTACGCCGAGAGCGTCCGGCGCGGCGGATCCGTAGTTTCGCTTCGCACTGCTGAGGAGCGAGCGCCAGAAGCGGAGGCGATCATGGATCGCGCGACACCGATCGACATGGCGGTGCGCCGAGCCGACTATGAGCGCGAAGGCTGGACTCAGTTCGATGCCAACGCGACGCCCTATGTCAGGCCAGGCATCTGACCGCGAATAATGGATTGAAAGCCCTGCCCGGCTCCAGCCTGGCAGGGCGCGAATGAAAGGCGAAGCGATGTCGACGCCAACCATTCTGGCGCTGCCTTTCGAAGAGCGGGGCAGCATCCCCAACAACCAGCGCTTCCCAGCACTCGTCTATCGGGCGGCATTCGGGCGCCATATCTCTGATCTCGCGAGCTTGATGGAAGAGCGCTTCGATCATAACGGCTGGCCGCCAGCTTGGCGTAACGGCATCTACGACTTCCACCATTATCACTCCAAAGGCCACGAGGTCCTCGGCATTGCGCACGGCTCGGCCGAGTTGATGATTGGCGGCGCAGGAGGACGAGAACTCCAAGTGTCGGTCGGTGACGTGATCCTGCTCCCCGCCGGCACACGTCACCGACGGCTGACGGCCACCGCGGACTTGCTGGTTGTCGGCGCCTACCCGCCAGGCCAAAGCGGCGACATTCTGCGCGACGCGCCCACTGCAGAAATCCGAGCCGCTATAAGCAAGCTCGCCAGACCTTTGATGGACCCGGTCTTTGGGCGGGATGGTCCGATGCTCCAGCTGTGGGACGGATTTTGATTGGCGAGCTTTGTGGGAACGCTTCATCGCTTCCTTGGTTGGTCTTCGAACCCAATCAGTGAGGAGCACGCCATGAGCGCCCTGAACGGCAAGGCCATTCTGATTCTCGCAACGAACGGCTTCGAGCAGTCGGAGCTCGAGCTGCCGCAGACGAGATTGAAGGAAGCGGGAGCGGACGTGCACGTCGCCTCGCTGGAGCCCGGAGAGATCAAGGGCTGGGACAACAAGAACTGGGGCCGCGCCGTGAATGTCGACAAGACCCTGGACGAGGTCGACGTCGCCTCCTACGACGCTCTCGTTCTTCCTGGCGGCCAGATGAATCCCGACGCGTTGCGCGGCGACGAAAACGCTCTCGCGTTGATCAAGGCCTTTTTTGATCAGGGCAAGGTCGTTGCGGCCGTTTGCCATGCGCCGTGGCTCTTGATCGATACGGGAATCGCAAAGGCTCGAAAGGTGACGTCCTATAAGACGATCAAGCAGGATCTCATCAACGCCGGCGCCCAATGGGAAGATGCCGCGGTGGTAACCGACAACGGCGTGATAACCTCGCGCATGCCTGATGATCTGCCAGCCTTCATCGCCAAGATCATCGAGGAGCTTCAGGAAGGGAAGCACAGTCGTCGGGCAGCCTGACGACTTCTGGGGATGACCGCTTTGAACCGCCATCGCGGTCATTACCCCTGCCTCTCCCCCGGATGTGCGAGCTCGGCTCGGCAGCAGCTGCCGACCGGATTCTGAAATCTCGCTAGCTCCAGCAATGAGTAGGAGGGAACTGTCAGCTGCGGCGCAGCGTTAGCGACAGATATTTTCGCAGCAACGGTCCCTTCTTATGCGCATCCTCAATACTCTAAAACGCCAAGCGGCCTGGATGTGCTGCCTGGCGCTTGCGATCGGAAGTGCCGAAGCCCTTACCTTGGATGAGATCAACAAGGCCGGGCCTCCCGTTCCAGGACGGAGCAAGGTGACCCGACCCACATCATCGATTGTGAAAGCGCAGGTGCTGTTGGCGCGCCAAGGCATCTCACCTGGCGAGATCGACGGCATCGATGGCGAGAATTATCGGAAAGCGGTCGCGAACTTCCGAAGCCGTGCGAAACTCGGCAGTGGCGACGTTATGGACGCTGCAACATGGCAGGCTCTGCTTGAAGCAAGCAGCAGCGACATCATCACCAAATACAGCATCACCGAGGAGGATGCACGGTACAGCTACGTCAGACGAATACCGCACGATTACGCCCGTCAGGCCCGTATGAAGCGACTTGCCTACAAAAAGCCGGTCGAAATGTTCGCCGAACGATTTCACATGAGCGAGAAGCTATTTATCGCGCTTAACCCGGACGCACGCCTTCGGCGCCGCGGCGAAACCCTTTATGTTGTTGCGTCCGACCGCACACGACCGACCGATGAAGTCACGCTGATCCAGGCTGATAAGACCCGCGGCACGCTGAGTGCTCTGGATGCTACTGGAAAGGTCATAGCTAGCTACCCGGCGACCATAGGCAGCGAAGATACGCCATCGCCGGAAGGCGAACATCAGGTGGTTCGCGTGGTGAAGAACCCCACATACCATTACGATCCGGCCAAAAATTTCCAGCAGGGGAAGAACAAGCGCCGGCTGGTTTTGCCAAAGGGACCCAACAACCCCGTTGGAACGATCTGGATCGAACTCTCGAAGCCCACTTTCGGCATTCATGGCACCCCCGAGCCGTCGCGGATCAGCAAGGCATCTTCCCATGGCTGCATCCGGCTGACGAATTGGGATGCCGAGGAATTGGCGCAGATGGTCAAGCCCGGGACGCTCGTTCGGTTCGTGGATTGATCGGCTGCGCGCTACGAACTCGTCCTGCATGTGGCGTCAATGATGAGCGCCTCATGCCTTACGAAACTCGTTGGTGCGATGAACTACCCAACGACGGAACCGTAGATTAGGTCGGTCGTTCTCCGCGGGAGGCCAGCACGGCCGCCGATTTACTGGGGGAGCTTGTCCGTGAACTGGATCACTGTCGCTGGCGCGCTAGCCGCCTTATGCTCAATGATCAGTTTCGTTCCACAAGCCTGGCGCATCGTCAGGAGCAGAGATACCAGCTCGATTTCTCCAACGACGTACGGCTTCACCGTTTCAGGCTTCTTGCTCTGGACCATGTATGGAGTTGGGCTCGGAGAGTGGCCCCTGATCCTCACAAACAGTGTCTGCTTCCTGCTCGCCTTGTTCATCCTGGCCATGACGCTTCTACCACAGGAGAAAAAGGACGCGGTTGCCGACAAGATTGATCCAACTTGACTCGATGCCTCGGCCTCCCCAGCCTAGGGAGGGCGGAGATATGTGGCATGTTGCGGCGCGTTATTTCATCCGACGTTCGTGGCGCCTGGATTAGGGCGGCTATCGTGGTGGGGTTGGGGACCCTGATTGCTCTCCCACTCGTCTGAGCCCGTTCAGGCGGGAGGCATTGTTCCGCTTAAAGCGCGGCTATGCCTCTCTCGCCCGCCAGTTCTCGCCGTTCAGGAGCTCGATCAGCCATTGCCGCGTTCCGACTTCGGAGCCTCTGACGGTCCGATAGGTCGGCACTTTCAGAAGGAGCGCGCCACCGCATCTTCGAAACGAGGCACGGACCACACCTCCATCCCCCAAACTCGACCAGGCATTCTCCTTCGGCCAGACCGTCGTCGGCAACGATGACACGGGCGCCAGGGAAGGCGTGACAGCCTGTAAACGGATCGTACCTCAGCGGCTATCCCGCCATCGTGCACCTGGAAGCGGATCGCGCCGGCAAAACCTCGGTTTGGACAGTGCCCGTTTCGCAGTATTTTTGAGCTGCTGCGCGGAAGCGTTCTCAAGCGGGTGTGGACGCAATTGGCGAAACGAGCGGCTCGGGCAACGAACACGCCGCATCGGTTGAAAGTAGGGAGTCTGCATCGACCCGCGCGGATCGGCAAAGAGCCCTAGCGATCGCTCGGACGCGGGATTCGTCCATGGCAGTGACTCCTACGCGAGACTCAAACTCGCAATCCAGTTGCCATGAACCTCCGCGGCTCACTCAATCAGCGGGCCAGGCTCCTGTCGTCGGCACGCGGAGAGCGCGCCGCGGTGTCTGATGTTCGCTGCCCCTTGATGCCGTCAGAACAGGCAGCACTTCGTCAGAACGGCCGTCAGAAACAACACCGATAGTCGACGAGCCCGTGTGCGTGCTGCCTAGAGCATCGTGTGGAACAATCGTGCAGCCCAACGGTCTCCCTATCGGTTGCGACGGCTGAACGCGCGGCCTGATCGAGGTGTGGTGCAATGAGCAATGCAAACGACAGCGACATCAAGCAGGCGGCCGCCCGCGCCGAGAGGCAGAGCGAGTTGCCCGGCGGCGCAGCGGTGCCACCCATGCGCGCCGACGACCATTCCAGCGAGGACCCTGCTGTGGCGACGCCAGTTGAAGGCCGGCAAGGCTTCCTCGGACGACCCGTTTTGGTTGTTCTGATCGGAGGACTTCTATTGGCCGGGCTGGCCTGGGTGATCCTTCACTACGCGGTCCGGTAGGAATGATAATCGCCGCGCCAAGGCTGTGCGCCACAGCGGAGTAGTGAGTCGGCTGGCGCCCTCTTCGAGCGATTGGCGGGGAACCCAGACCGCATCCACCGGTTGTCATACCGGGGGGAGAGCGCTTGCATCACGTCCATCGGCCAAGCTCAAGCACCGTTCCGGTCCAGGCCGGCGCCCTAACCTTGCTCGTCGCCGGAGGGGTGACGCTGCCACTGGTCGAACCCGGTCCGCTGTCCGTGCAGATGATGCTGCATCTCGGGTTGATGAACATCGTCGCCCCCGTCATCGCAGTCCTGCTTCGCCATCGCTTCGACGCCAGCACCTCGATCCTTCCCGCAGGCCTTGCGCAGATAGTTGCCCTTTGGGCGTGGCACGCCCCGACGATGCAGCAGCTCGCGGCGAGTTCGGGGCTCGCGCAACTCGCTCTCATCGCAGTCCTCGGCGTCACAGCCATCTGGTTCTGGTCGGCCGTGATCGCGTCTGCCGATTGGCGAGCCCTCGCCGCCTTGCTGCTGACAGGCAAGCTTGCCTGCCTGCTGGGGGCACTCATGGTTTTCGCCCCGCGCGATCTCTACGAGCTGCCGGCGCTTGCCCTCTCGCTTTGCGCGACCGGGCCCTCGACGATCGCCGACCAGCACCTCGCCGGCCTGCTGATGATCACCGCCTGTCCGCTGAGTTATCTCGTCACGGGCGTGGCGCTCGCTGCCAGGCTGCTTGGTCGCCTCGACGACAGTCCCAGATCCGACGATGCAACCGCTCGCGCACGCTAGGCGGACAGCGGCGTGGCTTCTTGCGGCGCCGTCCCGCGTTTTGGTCGCGGCCGTTTCTGCCCTGGTGTTGGTACTGGCCGGCGCCGTGCTGTTCGCCTGGAGCGGCGTCTACAATGTCGCGGCGAGCACCGGCCATTTCCGCGTCGTCGACCACTTCCTGCGCTTCGGCATGGAGAATTCGGTTCGGGCGCGCGCTCCTTCGACAAGCCTTCCGCCCGGTATCGACGAGAGCCTTGTGCGCCTGGGCGCCGGTCATTTCCATGCCGGCTGCGCCTACTGCCATGGCTCACCGGGGACGCCGATCAGTCCGGTCGCCGCGAGCATGCTGCCGCCGCCACCGGTTCTCACCGAAAGGGTCGGTCGCTGGAGCGACGGAGAGCTTTTCTGGATCGTCAAGCACGGGCTGAAATATGCCGGCATGCCGGGCTTTCCCTCGCTGCACCGCGACGACGAGATCTGGGCCGTCATCGCCTTCCTGCGCCGCTTGCCGAGCCTGGATGTGTTTCGGCGTGCAAGTTTGACCCCGTGAGGCGGGGGATCGGCATCCAACTTTGACCCCCTTGAGCCGGTTTCGGTGAGACTGCCCGTCCTGGTTTCGGATGGGCGGGCGGGGGATGAAGGG